>JBBACU010000040.1:0-11212 GCA_041656815.1 Proteiniphilum sp. | reverse complement strand
GAGGTTAATCCCTGATTTCGAGGTGCTGGTGCCTAATTTTGGCTTTTATACCGACAAGGAAGTGATGGATAGAGGCACGAAATTAGAATTGATCTCCAATTACGGTGTCGGCTACAATAACATCGATGTGGATTATGCCACGAAGAAAGGGATCGCGGTAACCAATATACCCAACAGTACACGCGAGCCTACTGCCGAGTTTGCCTTCGCTCTTCTCTTGGCGGCAGGCCGCCGGGTGGGATATTACGACCGGAAGTTGCGTACCCCCGAAGGTGTGAGTTGGGGAACCTACAAGGATGGGGGGATGCCGGTATATGGTAAAACACTGGGTATCATTGGCATGGGGCGTATCGGGCAATCGTTGGCCCGCCGCGCGGTAGCCTCGGGAATGGATATCGTGTACCACAACCGGAATAGGTTGGACCCGGCCATCGAGCGGCAGTATAACGCGCGGCTCGTGACATTCAACGAGCTTCTATCGACGGCCGATTACATCTCGCTCAACGCCCCTTCCACCCCGGAGACCTACCGGATGATGGGAGCGGAGCAGTTTAACCGGATGAAGCCAACCGCGGTGTTTATCAATACCGCTCGCGGGAATATGGTGGACGAGGAGGCGCTGGCACGGGCCTTAAAGGAGGGGGCGATATGGGCAGCGGGCCTGGACGTGTACGAGAATGAACCCCACATCCTTCCCGAATTACTGAAGCTCGACAACGTGGTGCTCGCGCCCCATGCCGGCACCAAAACAGTGGAGGACCGGATAAACATGTCCATCGAGATGAGCCAAAATATCGTGGGCTTTTACGAGGGGACGTTCCCGGTGTCAAGGGTTAACTGAAAACGATTCGGAAAGCCGATTACCGGCAACACGGGCAGGCCGGGCAGCGTCCCGTTGCAACGGGAGAAATGAGGTAGCTTACAATGAGGGTAGAGACACATACATTATCGAACGGGATGCGCGTTATCCACCGCCCGTTTCCTTCGGAGGTATCATACTGCGGCATCGCCATCAACGCCGGTGCCCGCGACGAGCACCCCGGGGAGCACGGAATGGCTCACTTCGTGGAGCATATGCTGTTTAAAGGAACATCTAAAAGAAGGGCGCATCATATTGCTAACCGCATGGAGAGCGTGGGCGGCGAGCTCAACGCGTATACTACCAAAGAAGAGACATTCATCTACTCCGCGTTCCTCGGGGAGTACTTTCCCCGCGCGGTGGAGTTGCTGAGCGATATCGTGTTGCGCTCCGAGTTTTCCTCCCGTCAAATAGAACGAGAAAGAGAGGTTATCCTTGACGAGATATTCTCGTACCAAGACTTCCCGTCGGAGCAAATATACGACGACTTCGAAAACCTGGTATTTCAAGGCCATGACCTGGGGCATTATATACTGGGTGACGCCGATAGCCTGGAAGGATTCACCACCCGTTCGCTGAAGCGGTTCGTGCAACGGCAGTATCAACCGTCTGAAATGATTTTCTTCTCTTTCGGCAAGACGCCGTTCACCCAGGTAACGCGCCAGCTCGAGAAGCACTTTTCGTTCCCGGCCCCCGGGCGCGTTCCGGCGAAAGCGCGCGTGGCGCCCGGAAACTTAGTGCCGGTAGAAGTAGAATTGCAAAAAAACACCACCCAGGCACACGTGATGCTCGGGTGGGAGGCTTTTAGCATGCACCACCCCGATAAACACGCGCTGTACCTCCTTAACAATATCCTGGGCGGGGGGAGTTTGAACAGCCGGTTCAATACTTCGCTCCGGGAAAAAAACGGGCTGGTGTACCACGTGGAGTCGAGCGCCACCTTCTACAGCGACACCGGGCTTTTTAGTGTTTACTTTGCCTGTGACCCGAAATACCGGGAGCGGTGCGTCCGGTTAATCGAAAAAGAGATCGAGAAAATCAAGAAGAAAAAATTAACCCCGATGCAGTTATCCCAGGCAAAGCGCCAATGGAAAGGACAACTGGGCATTGCTGCCGAGAACAACGAGAACAGCTGCTTGAGCATGGCGAAGAACTACCTCCACCAGAAGCGCTTCGTGCCGCTAAGCGAGGTGTTTAACCGTATCGATCAAATCACGGCCGACAAGATCCAGGAGGTAGCAAACGAGATTTTTTCCGGTTCTCGTTTCCGGTTGAGTTACCTGTAATTGCTGTTTTAGATTATTTCTAAATAACACCTGCCGCGGGCTCCTTCCGAACAAAAAAGCGGTAGGAACGTTTAATTCCTGTCTTAAGCGAACGCCCTCTCAAACAAAAAATCGGTGCGTTCGCGCGCGTCCAGGCGCGTAGATCGTGAATTCAGGAATTACTTAACTAAAATGATTGAATTATGAAGAAAATGAGAATTATGCTGGTGGTTGCTATGTTTGCCTTGGTATCCGCTGTAAGTGCGCAGACAAGCTTGGGAGTTAAAGGCGGCGTTAACATGTCCAATTTTTATGGAGATGATCTGGATGACCAGAACGTTAAAATAGGCTTCCATGTAGGTTTGGCAGCTGACTACGAGTTTGCATACAACTCAGCGATACAAACAGGGTTGTTTTTCACCACGAAAGGAGCAAAATATAGCGAGTCAATAGGCGATGCCACGGCAGATTTTACTGTAAACCCGATGTACCTGCAACTGCCGGTTCATTATGCGTATAAATTGGATGTAACCCCCGGAACACGCATCGTATTCCATGCCGGCCCGTATGTTGCTTATGGTATAGGCGGCAAATCAAAACTCAGCGGCTCGCTCGGAGATTGGGAAGACGAGACCGAGTGGGATGTATTCGGCGATAATGGCTTCCTCAAGAATTTCGATGCCGGTTTAGGCCTCGGCGTGGGCGCCGAGTTTGGCCCAATTCTGCTTGACCTCGGTTGGGATATGGGCCTTGTAGATATCGCGGACTCGGACCAAGGAAGTATAAAAAACCAAAACGCGTATCTATCGGTAGGGTACAAGTTCTAAAGTCCCTTCCGGTAAAGGTAAAAAAATATTTATTCACATACTTAACAGGGCTGTCCAAACACTGGACGGCCCTTTTTTCTGCTGTTTGTCACTCTTTATTCGCAAAACACTGTTAAAAAATAAAGAGTTGTATGAAAAACAGCCAATTCTAGCTATGTTTGCAAAATAACCCTTTGACGATTCGTGACGTAAGAAAATTTACCCGCCGTAAAGTGTAAGCCCATGATGCGATTGCCCCGTTTCCTGTTGTTTCTTTTATTATTTACTGGGTGTAATCTGTTGCTCCCGGGCCAATCATCATATCTCTTCAAGCAGCTGGAAGTGGGAGACGGACTTTCTCACAACCAAATAAACCATATCTTCAAAGATCGACGCGGTTTCATGTGGTTCTCTACCGCGTCGGGACTAAACCGGTACGACGGGTATAAATTCAAGCTGTTTTTTCATGACCCGGACGACGACAATTCATTGCCCGACAACTTTGTGATGAATGTGCAGGAAGATGGGGAGGGACGGCTATGGATACAGACCGCGGGTGGATACGTGGTATACAGCCCGGAAAAGGAGAAGTTCCTGGAGTGCGGGGACTTGCTACGCCAGATGGGTGTCACGAGCCCGGTGGACCTTATTTTTATCGACAACCATAAGAACATATGGTGTTACGCGGCTTCGATGGGATTTTACCGGTACCAACCGGGCAGGGGCGCCTCCGTTTTTTTTCCGCAAAACGGGGAAAAAGGACAATTAAGCGCCGGTACCATCACCGACCTGAAAGAGTCTGAAACCTGCTACCTGTTTGTTTTTCAATCGGGACTGATTCAATTCATGGATAAGCAGCGCTACCGCGTTCATCGCACGGACGATCACGTCATGCAGCAACAGAAGGGACACGCGCATAACTACCAAGCGTTTGTTGACGCGGACAACGATGTATGGATCTACTCCGATGTGCCAAACGGGGCATGGGTATATGGCTCCAAGGACGAAGGGTGGAAGCATGTAGGGACAAAGCAGAGTGACTTTCCGTTTTACTTGTCAAGCGACATGCTCACGGATATTATCCAAGATTCCAGCGGGGCTATTTGGATGTCTACCGACCACGGGGGCATCGATATCATTGATAAAAAAGAAAACCGGCTGACCAATCTGCGAAACCAGCCGTATAACAAGCGAAGCATCGCCCACAATAGCATTAAGTGTAGTTATGTCGACGATACCGGCATCGTCTGGATAGGCACGCATAAAAACGGGATATCATATTACAGCAAGAGCATCTACAAATTTGGCATTGACCATCTCAACTACTTCCGAAGGATAGATAATTTCAAGCCCGACGGGAACTCCATCATTAAAGATGGCGACGGGAACATCTGGGTAGGTTCTAACGGGAGCGGGCTGGTGCGCGTGGACACAAAAACGGGCGGCTACCATCTTTACCGCCACGACCCGAGGGATGCCGCCTCCTTGACCAACAACGTGATCGTGAGCTTGTGTGCCGCGAAAAACGGGAAACTGTGGATCGGCACCTACCTGTCGGGCTTGGACTGCTTTAACGGGCGGGAGTTCATCCATTACCGCCATGACCCCGCCAATCCCAACAGCCTTGCCAACAACAATGTATGGTCCATTGTTGAAGACCGGGCGGGAATGATTTGGATTGGCACGCTGGGGAGCGGGTTGCAAAAGCTTGATCCGTCCACCGGTAAGTTCACCACGTTTAATAATGGGTCGGGGCACCTGCTATCCTCCGAATTTATCTCCTCTATTTTCCCGGGTAAGAATAATAAGTTGATCCTCGGGACCGCGATCGGGATTACCCTCTTCGATATGGAGACCCACCGGTCCGAGGTGCTTACCGGCAACCGGAAAGGAGATCAGCCCTTCACCAACTTGAACGTGAACCATGCCTACGAAGACAGCCGGGGGCTTGTCTGGGTGGGGACACGCGACGGGTTGAATATATGGGATCCCCGGCAAGATAAGGTAACCCGGCTCTATAAAAGCGACGGGCTTACCGACAACGTGATCTCGGGAATCATCGAGGACAATCAGTATAACATGTGGGTCACCACCTCCAACGGGGTATCGAATATCCTCGTGGAAACCGGTTTGGAAGGGAGCGGGTATCGGTTCTCCTTTGTGAATTACTACGAGGGAGATGGGCTTCAAGGCCACGAGTTTAACTTGCGGTCGGTATTCAAGTCGCCCGACGGGGAGATCCTGCTTGGCGGGACCAATGGGTTCAATATAGTTAACCCGGAAAATATCCTTTACAACACCGCGCGCCCCAAGGTCCTTTTTACCGGCCTGAAACTGTTCAATGAGGAGGTACGGGTGGGAGCGGAATACAACGGAAATAAGATCTTGTCGTCGGAACTGAACTTGACACGGGAGGTCACCTTTAAATACGGGCAAAACGTTTTTTCGATCGAATTCTCTGCCATGAACTACGTGCTCCCCGAAAAGACCACGTTCGCGTACCTGCTGGAGGGGTTTAACACCGATTGGCTGGTGACCGACCCCGGAGCGCGCAGTGTTACCTACACCAACCTCGCCCCCGGGAAATACACCCTCCGGGTGAAAGCGGCAAACAGCGACGGCTTCTGGAGCGAAGAGTCCACCGCGCTGAAAATTCGCGTGAAGCCTCCTTTTTGGCTATCTACCGGTGCCTATATCTTCTATGCCTTCCTGCTGATTTCTATTCTCTTGTTAACACGCTACATGATTATCCGGAACGAGCAGCAGAAATTCAAGCTGAAGCAGGTGGAGCTGGAGGCACAACGGAAACACGAGCTGGACGAGATGAAGCTCCGGTTCTTCACCAATGTCAGCCACGAGCTCCGAACCCCCTTGACGCTCGTGATCTCTCCCTTGGAGAACATGATGAAGTCTATCCCGGACAACCAGCAAAAACAGCAGCTCACGTTGATCCACAAGAATACCCTCCGTCTATTGAACATGGTGAACCAGCTCCTGGACTTCAGGAAAAGCGATGAAAATGAGCACTCCCTGAATTTGTCTTATGGCGATATTATTTCGTTTCTGGATAATTCATGCAAGTATTTCATGGAATACGCGGAAAAGAAAAGTATCCGGTTGACCTTCTTTTCGTCGGTGGACGAGTTGAGGATGGTATTCGATGAAGACAAGATGAGGAAGATCATGATGAATCTTATCTCCAACGCCCTGAAGTTTACCGAGAAAAACGGCACGGTGGATGTGCTGGTCAAGCTCTTGCCCGTGAATAGCAAGAACGATCCCGAACTGTTGGAGATACGAATAATAGATACCGGCATAGGTATAAAAGACGAGGAGAAAAAACGGATCTTCGAACGATTTTACCAAGGGAAGATACGAAACGACGATTTCCCCGGGAGCGGGATCGGGTTGCATATCGTGAAAGAGTTCGTCTCCATCTGTAAAGGAACCATAGAGGTATACGATAACGTGCCCAAGGGAAGCCTGTTTCTTCTTCAATTTCCGGTGGACAGGCTTGAGTATATCGCTTCTCAACCCGGTGTGCCGAAAGAGAACCAACAAGCCGCTCTTGTGGATGAAGAACACGGCGGGGAGAACGAGGAGGCGTGGAAAAGTGAGGGGACACGTATCCTGGTGGTAGACGATAACGACGACTTCCGGGATTTTATGAAAGATACGTTGAAAAAAGAGTTCGCGTTGCTTGAAGCCTCCAATGGAAAAGAGGCATGGAATAAAATTATAGAGTATTCCCCCGATATCATTATCAGTGACGTGATGATGCCAGAGATGGACGGCTATGAGCTGTGTGAGAAAGTGAAAAACGACGTGCGCACCTCGCATATTCCCCTTATTTTACTCACGGCGCATACAGCGCAAGAACAAGAGCTCAGGGGCCTTGAAACAGGCGCGGACGACTATATCACGAAGCCGTTTAACCTGGATATTTTTCTTCTCCGAATCAACAAGATACTGGAGTTGAGGTCGTATCGCCAGAGCCGGTTTAAACACCAAATTAAAATTGAGCCGGCGGAGATTACCATCACCCCGTTGGACGAGAAACTTATCAATAACGCGATCAAACTGGTGGAGGAAAATATCGATGACAGTGATTTTTCGGTAGAGAAACTTAGCAAGGGGCTGGGAATTAGTCGGGTGCATCTCTACAAGAAGATGACCTCCATCACCGGGAGGAGCCCCATCGAGTTTATTCGCGTGATTCGCCTCAAACGTGCCGCCCAACTGTTGCGCGAAAGCCAGTTAACCGTCTCCGAAATATCGTATCAGGTGGGGTTTAATAATCCCAAAACATTCAGTAAACACTTTAAGGAAGAGTTTGATCTTTTGCCTTCTCAATACCAGCAAAACGCGTCAGAGGCTCCGCGTGCTAACTCTTAGGCCTCGTTGTGAACATTTAACATACCTTTGGGAAACAAAACACCCCCCTCGGTTATCAAAGGCGGTCGTGCCCCGCAACATTGCTTCCCGCTTGAAGCCTGGATTATGTTTAATTTTACAAAAAATAATCTTTGGCTTTGCTTGTGTGGTATGTATAGCTAAATATGTCGACTATCACTATTTAGTGACCCATTACCGATTTATAGGCTACCTGATAAATAACTCACTTCGTTCAAACAGCTTATCAGATCACGCCTATTTCATCGAACGGGTAGCCCACTAAATAGTTAAATGTCTAATATTTAGCTATGCATCCAGTTGCGGAAGTTCAATAAACTATATCAAATGGCACGTGTTTTTTGTATCGTATGTAGTACCCTCTTCTTTCTGTCCTGCGCGACCACCGGTGTAGAGAAAACAGACAATGGAATCATTGTCCGCGTTAAACAGGAAAACAGTCACGCCGTGAAAACAATCCGGCTCAACGTGATTGATAACAACATCATCCATGTATCGGCCATCCCCGGGAAACAATTCTCCGACGAGAAAAGCCTGATCCTACAGCCGGGATTGAAACGATCGGGAACGTTTAAGGTACATGAGAAAGAAGACGAGGTGACCCTTTCCACCGACTCGCTGAATGTTGTCATCCGAAAATCAACCGGCGAAATAGCCTTCTTGAATAAAAAAGGGGAGTATATCCTCCAAGAAAATAGCGGGGGAGGAAAAACATTTATCCCCATTGAAGTAGAAGGGACAAAGGGGTACACGGTGCACCAGCTGTTTGAGTCGCCCGACGACGAGGCATTCTACGGGTTGGGCCAACACCAGGCCGACGACTTTAATTATAAAGGAAAGAACGAATCGTTGTTCCAGTATAACACCAAGGTATCCGTTCCGTTTGTTATTTCCAGTAAAAACTACGGGATCGTGTGGGACAACTACTCCTTGAGTAAATTTGGCGACACGCGCGACTACGCGGACCTGGACCAGTTCAAACTCTACGGGGACGATGGGACCGAAGGGGGGCTCACCGCCACCTACTCCAGGAAAGGAGATCCCGCCGGGACAATCGTGCGCCAAGAGAGCAAGCTCGATTACCAATTCATCCCATTACTGGAGAATTTTCCGAAAGACTTCGACCTGAATAACTCCCGCGTCACATGGAGCGGCGAACTGGAAGCCCCCGAAAGCGGGCTCTACCGCTTTTTCTTGCATTACGCCGGATATACCAAGGTGTTTATAAACAACGAGCCGGTGGTGGAAGAGCGCTGGCGTACCGCGTGGAACCCCAACAGCTACAAGTTCGAATACCCCTTGAGGGAAGGGGAGAGGGTGCCGCTGCGCGTGGAGTGGGAGCCCGATGGCGACGTGTCATACATCGCCCTGAAAGCATTAAGCCCCGTTCCCGAGGAAGAACAAAACAAACTCTCTCTCTGGAGCGAGATGGGGAACGGCATCGATTACTATTTCGTGGCCGGGAATAACATGGACGAGGTGATTAGCGGATACAGGACTCTCACCGGGAAGTCGCAGATCATGCCCAAGTGGGCCATGGGATTCTGGCAGAGCAGGGAGCGTTATAAAACCCAAGACGAACTGCTGGAGACGCTGGCCGAGTTCAGGAAACGAAATATCCCCATCGATAATATCGTACAGGATTGGAGCTACTGGCCCGAGCCATCGTGGGGGAGCCACGAGTTCGACAAGGAGCGGTTTCCCGATCCGCGGGGAATGGTAGATCAGGTGCACGATATGAACGCGCGGATCATGATTTCGGTATGGCCCAAATTCTACGTGACTACCGAACATTTCAAGGAGTTTGACGAAAACGGCTGGATGTACCAACAGGCAGTGAAAGATAGCATCCGGGACTGGATTGGCGAAGGGTATGTCGGCTCGTTTTACGACGCGTACGCCGAAGGTGCCCGCGAACTGTTCTGGAATCAACTGGAAGAGCACCTCTACACCCATGGGTTCGATGCCTGGTGGATGGATGCGTCCGAACCGAATATACAGGATAATACCGATATGGAGTACCGTAAGCTGCTGTGCGGCCCTACCGCCCTCGGACCTTCCACGAAATATTTCAATGCTTACTCGCTCGTGAATGCCGAGGCGATATACGAGGGGCAGCGAGGCGTGAACCCCGACGACCGGGTGTTCTTGCTCACCCGGTCCGGTTTTACCGGCATTCAACGCTATTCAACCGCGGTGTGGAGCGGCGATATCGGTACCCGTTGGGAAGATATGAAAGCACAGATCTCCGCCGGGCTCAATTTTGCCCTATCCGGCATACCCTACTGGACCATGGATATCGGGGGCTTCTGCGTGGAAAGAAGGTACGAGCGGGCGCAACGCCATTACAACGCCACGGGCATCGAAGACGAGGATATGAAGGAGTGGCGAGAATTAAATACGCGATGGACGCAATTCGCCGCCTTTGTGCCGCTGTTCCGCTCACACGGGCAATACCCCTATCGGGAGCCGTTCCACATCGCCCCCGAGAATCACCCCGCGTACCAATCCATGCTCTACTATAATAAACTTCGCTATCGCCTGATGCCCTATATCTACACGCTGGCCGGGATGACATACTTCAACGACTACACCATTATGCGCGCGTTGGTCATGGATCACGGCAACGATCGGGAAGTACATGATATTGGCGACCAGTATATGTTTGGGGACGCGCTCATGGTGTGCCCGGTGTATGAATACCAGGCGACCGACCGGGAGGTGTATTTCCCGGGCACCACCGGCTGGTACGATTTCTATACGGGGAAATTCATTGACGGCGGGCAACGGCTACAGGTGGATGCCCCTTACAGCCGTATGCCGCTCTACGTGAGAGAAGGGGCCATCATCCCGTTCGGCCCCGAGATAGAGTATACCGACGAGAAAAAGCCGGAGCGGGTCACGCTCTACGTCTTTGCCGGGAAAGACGGGGCCTTCACGCTCTACGAGGACGAAGGAGTGAACTACAACTATGAAAAAGGAGACTACGCGACCATCGATTTCCGGTACGACGACGCGTCGCGCACACTCGTGATTGGCGACCGGGAAGGATCGTTCGAGGGGATGCTGCAAGAACGCGTGTTCAACGTGGTATATGTGGATAAAGGGAGTGGGCAAGCAGTCGATCCCGACGCGAAAGGGATCGAGGTGGCCTACACCGGGGCCGGACAAAAAATAAAAGTAGGACAATGAAAAGCAGGATCGCCATGCTATGGCTGGCCGGTGTTGTACTTGCCGGGCTCAATGCTTGCCGGGGCGAGGGACAGAATCCCCGGGTGACCGAGCGCTTCAACGACGGGTGGCACTTTCACCTGGGAGATATTCCCGAGGCACGTGCCCCGCGGTTCGACGACAGCGGGTGGAGGGAGCTGGAACTACCCCACGACTGGGCCATTGAAGGCGATTTCAGCGAAGAGCACCCCTCGGGAAGCGGTGGCGGCGCATTGCCCGGCGGTATCGGGTGGTACCGTAAATCGTTTTCACTCGCCCCCTCCGACCGTTAGAGCGTATGCGGAGATCAATCCTGAATCCGGCAAGCTTGTCTTTGGAGACATAGAGAATAACGGCCGGCTGCGCGTCGAGATCTATAACGAGTTTGGAGCCACTGGAAGCAACCCGTCTATCGATCCTTCCTCCATCAAGTTCGCTAAGAACATGGTGGTTACATTCAGCCTCACCGGTATTACCGGAAACCTGAAAAGTGACGCGACAGGTTCGTACGTGGCAGGTCTCCAGTACACCGACCCCAGCTGGAACGTGAACTATTGGTCGGAACTCGATATGGGGATCTATGAAGCCATGGTAACGGGTGATGGGACGTACACCGTGTGGATGGAAGTCACTGCGCAAGCCAACGGTGCCCTCGTGTT
>JBBACU010000039.1:0-11396 GCA_041656815.1 Proteiniphilum sp. | reverse complement strand
TAAAGCGTACCAGTTGATGAACAAGTACGACTATCCCGCGGTGAAGAGCGGTTACGTGGGGGATATCATTCCCCGCGGGGAGAACCATTACAGCCAGTGGATCAACAACCACTACCAGTACGCCATCGAGAAGGCCGCGGAGTACAAGATCATGGTGAACGCGCACGAATCGGTACGCCCAACCGGCCTTTCTCGCACTTGGCCCAACTTGATCGCCAACGAATCGGCGCGGGGAACGGAGTACCAAGCTTTCGGCGGCAGCAAGCCGAACCACGTGACGGTGCTTCCTTTCACGCGGATTATCGGTGGCCCGATGGATTATACGCCCGGCATCTTTGAAATGGATATCTCTAAATTGAATCCAAACAACCAGTCGTGGTGTAATTCTACCCTCGCCAACCAGTTGGCACTGTACGTGACGATGAGCAGCCCGTTGCAGATGGCGGCCGACCTTCCCGAGAATTACGAGCGCTTCCCCGACGCGTTCCAGTTCATCAAAGATGTGGCGCTGGATTGGGATGAAAGCATATACCTCGAGGCCGAACCGGGCGAGTACATTACTGTCGCCCGCAAAGCCAAGGGTACGGGTAATTGGTTCGTGGGAAATACTACCGGGAACGACCCGTTCACGTCCAAGATCTCGTTCGATTTCCTGGATCCGGGAACACAATACATCGCCACCATCTACGCCGACGCGAAGGATGCCGATTACAAGACCAATCCACAAGCATATACTATCCGGCAGGTTGTTGTAACCAGTAAATCAACGTTACAGCAGAAGGCGGTACCCGCGGGCGGTTTTGCCATCAGTCTGTTTCCGGTAACGGACAAAGCGCGAACCAAAGGATTGAAGAAATTATAAAAGTTAGCAGAGCGGGGTTCAGTGCCCCGCTTTCTGTTACTTGACCGCTTCCACGGTGAATCCTTGATCTTGCAATCCCTTGACCAGCCCGTCGTCACCGGGCAGGTGCATGGCTCCCACGGCAATGAAGGAAGCGTTTTCTGCCATGATGGCCGGCAGCTGTGCCAACCACTTCTCGTTGCGGTCCTTGTTGAGCGCATCTTTTTCTTCGTCGGTGCTGGGGCAGGGATCGTTGGGGATTTCTTTATCGAACAACGCCTGGAGGGCATTCAAATCTTGCGCGTAATAGGCGAGTTGCAGTTCATCCATTTGATCTTTTAGCAGTTCAGGGTGCTTCACCATGCAAATCAATAGCTCGGCTTGCCGTTCGAGGGGGGTGGCGTTGAGAAGTATCTCTACCTGCTCCTCCGTGGTTTCCAGTGCCTTTACCGGGCGGGAAAGCTTCAACGCTTCCGTTTGAAAGTAGAGGTCGATATTCTCCTGGCCGGAAATTGCCGGGTAATATTTTTGATAGAGGGTGATGGAGATCAGGTTGGAGATCATGGCTGGTTTAAGCTGTCCCAGCTGGTCGAGCCCCACCCCGATCAGATCCGTGAGCGTGCTGTCGAGCAGTTGTACGTCGTCCGGCGGGAGGAGGGTGTCGTAGGTCACCCCTTCCGGCATCACGGCAGCGCCCATGATCTGCATCTGCATCGCGGCCATGTCACTCATATCCAATTCGCCCACCGTCTGGTCTGTCTCCTCGAACGCGGTAACTGCCGCGGGAATTGAATCAAGGAACGATACGGGAACCAGGTGATGGGTGCCAAAGAGGTAAGAGGGTTTTCCCAACCCGTTCCCGGATATTTTCCACAGGAGTGAGGTTTCTGCTTTCGGGCTGGAACCGTTGCATGAAATGAAAAGCAAGAACAACAGGGCAATCACGCCCGGCGCCATTCGGTAGTTCATCGTGTACATAATTTAATTGTGGTTTAATACGTCTTGTTTACTATAAAAATCAGGTGTTTCTTTTTATTTAAGAAGTGAGTGTGTCATGAATGAGTGTGTTTTCATGAGATCACGGCTTGGTGTTTCTCTTTCCCGATTCCCAGGAAATCGAAGAGGAACCAAAAGATAGTAAACGAAGGCACCACATCGGTAACGGGGAGTATTTCCTCGATAAAGGTGACGAGCGAAGTGAATTTCCCTCTTTTGTTGCCAAACATCTTGTAACTCAGCGATGCGGCGATGGGTGCCCAAATGACATCCAGTAAGGGGCCAACCACGGGAATGGCCGCGGACGACATGCCCACGAGATCCAGTAACACGCACTTGGCGAGCTTTTTGTATTTGTTATCCATGCAGGATTCTTTCGTTGTGAAGCGAACAGTCGCGACCGGTTTGACTGTCTTTGCCGCGAAAGGTTTATTCTCACGCGGTGGTGGCCGAAATGTCCAGCGGGGTATATACTCGCTGGCCAAGTTCCTTGTCCATCGTGTAGATGCCGAACCCGTTGTTCCCGATCAGCTTCAAGCTATCGAGCATGCTTTGCGCGGTTTCTTCCTCTTCTACCTGCTCGCTCACGAACCATTGGAGTATGTTTTCGGTCGCGAAGTCGTTCTCGCCGCGAGACAGGCCCACCAGCTCGTTAATCAGCGACGTGACTACTCTTTCATGCTTCAATGTGTCCTCGAACGCGTGCAGGGTCGATTTCCACGAGGTGTCCACCCGCTCGATGGGCATGAGCTCCACCTTGTTTCCCTTCGCGATCAGGTAATTCATCAATTTTTGCGCGTGGTCCTGCTCTTCGTGAAACTGCACCTTGAACCAGTTGGCAAAGCCGGGGAGCCCTTCGTGCGCGAAATGGGCCGACATGGATAGGTAGAGGTAAGCCGACCATAGCTCGGCATTGATCTGCTTGTTGATGGCTGTTTCTAATTTTTTACTTACCATGAAAATGCGTTTAAAATAGGGTGTTTCTTTTCTTTTTTTAGAACGTTTCGCGCCGGAAAATGTTTATTTCTTCACTCCCTTCCATTAGCCAATGGGTTATAAAAAAAGGCAACTCACGTGATTTTTAAATTAATTACTATCTTTGCAGGACGATTCGAGTAAAAACAATGCTTCTAAACCTGTATTCAGGAAGAGTCCTATTTTTAATTTTTTTCAAATGAATCTTTTAAGAGAAAAAATGATGAAATACGATGCCCCGCAACGAGCGAAGGCAGCGGGTATCTATCCTTACTTCCGGGCAATCGAGAGCGACCAGGATACAGAGGTGGTGATAAACGGTAAAAAGGTGCTGATGTTTGGATCAAATGCCTATTTGGGGTTGACAAACCACCCGAAGGTGAAGGAAGCCGCGGTTGCCGCTACTAAAAAGTACGGGACCGGGATGGCGGGCTCGCGTTTTCTGAACGGTACGCTCGACATCCACTTGGAGCTGGAACGCAAACTTGCCAACTTCATGGATAAGGACGAGGCCATCGTCTTTCCCACCGGCTTCTCCGTCAACGAGGGAGTACTGGGGTGCATCACCGACCGGAATGATTTTATCATATGGGACGAGCGAGACCATGCCTCCATCATTGAAGGGATACGTACCTCGTTCTCCACCAAGTACAAGTTCCGGCACAACGACATGGGCTCGTTGGAGAAGCAACTAAAACGGTGCGACCCCCGAAGGGTGAAACTGATCGTGGTGGACGGGGTGTTCAGCATGGAAGGCGATTTGGCTAACCTGCCCGAGATCGTGCGGCTGGCACGCAAGTACAATGCCAATATCATGGTAGACGAAGCGCACAGCTTGGGCGTGCTCGGGAAAAGATACAGCGGGAAGGGTGTGTGCGACCACTTCGGGCTGCTCGACGACGTGGACCTCGTGATGGGTACTTTTAGTAAATCGCTCGCGTCAATCGGTGGTTTTATCGCCGGGGAGTACGCGGTGATCAATTACCTGCGTCACAACGCCCGCACCAATATTTTCAGCGCGAGCATCACGCCCGCCTCCACCGCGGCTGCTTCTGTTGCCCTTGATATCCTTAAGTCGGAGCCGGAAAGGGTGAAGAAACTGTGGGAGTTGACCCACTACGCCATCAAGCAATTTAAAGAGAAAGGGTTTGAACTGGGGCCGACCGAAACACCCATCATGCCGCTCTACGTGAGAGACAACGACAAGACATTCCTGATCACCAAGCTGCTCTTCGAAGAAGGAATCTTCGTGAACCCGGTGGTTTCTCCCGCCGTGGCTCCCGATGACACGCTTATCCGCTACTCCCTGATGGCCACGCATACCAAGGAGCAGATCGACTACTCTATCGAGCATATCGCGAACGTGTTCAAGAAACTGGAAATCATCGAATAGTACCCGCGGAACCTCCCGGGCGCTAGTCCCGTGAAGAGGTTGATAGGTATTGTAAGATCCCGTTCTCGTGAAAACACTATATTTAACATACTTGAATCGATGGGATCGCGAAAAAATATGTACTTTTGCATGCAATAAAAAAACAACGCGTATGTCATTTATTGCAGATAAAATTGTTATGGAGGGTTTGACCTTTGACGACCTCCTGTTAGTACCCGCCTACTCGGAAGTACTTCCCCGGAACGTGGACCTCACCACTCGTTTTTCAAAAAATATCACGCTCAACGTGCCGATGGTGTCGGCTGCCATGGACACGGTCACCGAGACCACCATGGCCATTGCCATCGCCCGCGAGGGAGGGATAGGGGTGATTCATAAGAATATGAGCGTCGAGGAACAAGCCAAGCAGGTGCGGGCCGTGAAACGTGCCGAGAACGGGATGATCCTGAACCCGATCAGCATCACGCCCGACAGGACCGTGGCTGTCGCGCTGGCGATGATGTCTGAATTCAAGATCGGGGGAATCCCGGTGGTAGATCCTGAAAACCGGCTGGTGGGAATCGTGACCAATCGCGACTTGCGGTTTGAAAAATCAATGGAGAAACGGATCCACGAGGTGATGACGAAAGACAACCTCGTTACCACCCGTCAAAGCACCAACTTGGAGGATGCCGCCGAGATCCTGCAACAACACAAGATCGAGAAACTGCCGGTAGTCGACTCCGACAATAAGCTGGTGGGACTAATCACGTATAAAGATATCACCAAGGCAAAAGATAAACCGTTTGCTTGCAAGGATGAGCAAGGGCGACTGCGTGTGGCAGCCGGGATTGGCGTTACCCCCGACTCCGTGGAGCGTGCCGGCGCATTGATCGAGGCGGGAGTGGATGCGATCGTGATCGACACCGCCCACGGGCACTCGAAAGGGGTGGCCGATATGCTTCGACTGATTAAAAAGACCTATGGCGGGATCGATGTCGTGGTAGGGAATATTGCCACGGGCGATGCCGCGCGTTACTTGGTGGATGCCGGCGCGGATGCCGTGAAGGTAGGTATCGGGCCGGGATCGATTTGCACTACCCGCGTGATCGCGGGGGTGGGGGTTCCCCAACTTACAGCCATTTACGAGGTGGCGAGCGCGTTGAAAGGAACCGGGGTGCCCTTGATCGCCGATGGAGGCTTGCGCTACTCCGGGGATATCGTGAAAGCATTGGCTGCCGGTGCCTCTTCCGTTATGATGGGCTCGTTGCTTGCCGGAACCGAAGAGTCGCCGGGAGAAACCATCATCTTTAACGGTCGCAAGTTCAAGTCGTACCGCGGCATGGGATCGCTCTCCGCGATGCAGCAAGGTTCCAAGGACCGTTACTTCCAAGACGTGGAAGACGACATCAAGAAACTGGTTCCCGAAGGGATCGAGGCCCGCGTGCCGTTCAAGGGGACCCTGCAAGAGGTCATCTTTCAGATGGTGGGTGGCCTTCGAGCAGGGATGGGCTATTGCGGTGCCCCTGACATCGAAAGGCTTCACGAGGCCAAGTTTACCCGTATCACCTCGGCAGGCTATACCGAGAGCCACCCGCACGGCGTGATGATCACCCGGGAAGCACCCAACTACAGCAAGGGAAGCGAGTAATTCGCTGGGGCGACTTCGTTCTTCTCGTGCTCCAATTATCTATTTTACTCTTCCTCGCCTTCGCGGCGGGGGAGATTTTTTTTAGCGCCTCGCCATATCTTCATCCTCGTGGCTACTAATAATGTCAGGGAGCGTGCATGACTTGTTAACCGGCTATTTCGCGGTTCCCTTTTGCATGGGGACGAAGATGAAGTCGCCGTGTTCCGATTCCCTGAACTCTTCTTCACTTACCCGTTTGATCACGGTCATTTTTTGACCCATCCTCCCGCCTAGCGGCGCTACCATCCATCCTCCCACGCGGAGCTGCTGCAACAGCTTCTTTGGAACCTCCGCGGGAGCGGCTGTCAACAATATCTTGTCGAAGGGAGCATGTTCCGGCAACCCTTCAAATCCATCCCCGTAGAAGAGATTCGGGTGATACCCCAACTTATTCAAGGTTTCTTTCGCGGTGAGGTATAGCTGGTGATACCGTTCGATGCTATACACCTCCGCGTCCATCTCGCAAAGTATGGCGGCCTGGTACCCGCTGCCTGTCCCTATCTCCAATACTTTCTCCCCGGACTTCAACTCCAGTAACTGGGTCTGGTATGCTACCGTGTAGGGTTGCGAGATAGTCTGTTCTTTTTCGATTGGCAGGGCACGGTCCAAGTAGGCGTATTCCGACAGTTCTTCGTCGATAAACAGGTGTCGCGGGACATTTTCAATGGCAGCCAAGACCCGCTTATCGCTAATCCCTTTTCTTTTTAGTCCCTCGGCTAATCTCCGGGCTTTCTCGTTTTGTGGCGATGTGGTTGTCATAGGCGTTTCTGTTTTTCTATTCCGGTTGCTGCTGTTAGAGGCGCGGGTGATCAATAGCCCCGCGCAACATGCAACAACGATGAATACCGGAAGGAGGTATTTTTTCCCTTTTTGAATGCTCATATCGTATCGGTTTTATTTACTTGCGTCGTGACTTCACGAGAAAACATTTAAGTCTACTCGAACACTGCCAAACGCCTTCGTGTTTTTACAAATACAGGGAAAGCCGAGAGCGATGTCAAGCTTGCTTGAACACTGCCAAGGCGCATCCTGTATTCTACAAAGATAATGATTTTCTGTGTTTTATAATAATCATGATTGTTAAATCATTAGGCTTTTGCCTGTTGTGATTTTCTTATACACGGCTCAGCCAGTTAATCTATCAAATGCCTTGTGAGGATCCCTTCAACGCAACAAACGTGATCAGGTAATCTTTAGCGGTGTCAGCTTGGCTATATGCTACAAGGAGTGATTGTGTCAATAATTTAACGGCCGGTTTCATATCGAATCAAAAGAATGTTAACTTTGTTAGTCGATAAGATTTAATTTTATAAATAATATATCACTATGAAACGAGTCCTATTACAGGTTGTCACTATTTTCATGACAATAACGTGTGTTTTCTCCCAGATGTCACCCGCTGAGACCGAGTGGTACTCTCCTGTCCCACCCAAAGTAGTACCAGGATCCCAACTAGGTATGCCTCCGTCTGATGCCATTATCCTGTTCGATGGAAAGGATTTTTCGAGTTGGCAGAGTGATGGCGGGGGTGCAGTTAGGTGGGAGATTCGTAATGGGGAGATGACGGTTGTGCCAGGAACAGGCGGCATCAAAACGAAACAACATTTTGGCGACGTGCAACTACATATCGAGTTTAAATCACCCGCTCCAGAAAATCATTCCGGCCAAAACCGTGGTAATAGTGGAATCTTCTTGCAGTCGAGATATGAGGTGCAAGTATTGGATGCCGACAATAATGATACATACGTTAACGGGATGGTCGGAAGTATATACAAACAACAAGCCCCGTTAGCAAACGCGTATACTAAAAATGGTGAATGGCAAGTATATGATATCTACTGGAAAGCTCCTCGTTTTGGGACTGATGGTAAACTGGAAGTACCGGCAATGATCACGGTGGTGTTGAACGGTATTCTTATACAAAACAACTATATCTTACAAGGGACCACCGAGTATATCGGTTACCCTAAGTATAATGCTCATGGGCGTTTGCCTTTGATGTTGCAAGATCACGGAACCGAAGTTGCATTCAGGAATATTTGGATTAGAGAGCTATAGGTTAGTTTGAGGCCTATGTGTAAGGAGGACTGTATTATTTACTTTTTATTTGATAACAACGATAACAATGAAAAAAATAAAAGGAGTAATTTATAACTCAGTTGCTAACCTGCGCGCTGAGCCTCATCATAGTTCCGAGCTGGTGTCTCAAGCATTGCTTGGCACGCCGGTGAGAATCCTTGAAGAAGAGGGGGAATGGCGTAGGGTACAAACACCGGATAAATATACAGGATGGATGAATGGTTCAATCCAACCCGTCTCCGGGCAGGAACACGACGATTACCTTCATGAATCCAAACTCATTGTTACTGCCCTTTACGCGCGTGCCATGGAAAAGCCGGACGCCCATTCACTTCCTGTTTCCGACCTGGTGATGGGAAATACATTAGTGATTCATTCCACGGAGAAACAATACTTCAAGGCCCGTTACCCGGATGGGCGGACAGCATACGTGAGCAAAGCCGACGCAGTGACCGTGGACGAATGGCTTAACGAGATCCAGCGAACGGGAGAGAGTATTGTAAAGAGCGCGATGCAGTTCAGGGGCATACCTTACCTCTGGGGGGGCACCTCTTCCAAGGGGCTCGACTGCAGTGGATTCACACAGCAGGTTTATTTCATGCACGGCATTGTCCTCGCGCGTGACGCGTCGCAACAGGTGAGGCAGGGCAAATTTGTTGATGCTGTTGCTAATTTCAGCCATGCCTTGCCGGGCGACTTGCTCTTTTTCGGGTCAAAGGCCACGGTTGACAACCCCGGTGAGAAAGTAGTCCACGTGGGGATATACATGGGGGATAAACGGTTTATTCACGCCTCGGATTATGTCCGCGTAAACAGTTTTGATCCAGCCGACCCGCTTTACGACGAGTTTAACGCGAGCCGCTATCTCCGCGCCAAACGGATAATCGATCGCAATCATATGGCACAATGAAGTTATCGTGGACTCCTTACGACCTGCGGTTGAACCACCGTTTCACCATCTCTGGATTCTCCCGGACAACGACTCCGATAGTACTCACTAAAATCGAATACGACGGGTTGGAAGGGTACGGGGAGGCTTCGTTGCCGCCTTACTTGGGAGAAACACAGGCATCGGTTATCGAGTTCCTGAGAAAGGTCGACCTGTCGTCCTTCCCCGACCCTACCCATATAGGGGAAATCGTATCCTACGTGGACGGGATCGCGCCCCGTAACACCGCGGCAAAAGCATCCGTTGATATCGCGTTGCACGACCTCGTGGGGAAAATGATCGAGGCGCCCGGGTACAAGATGTACGGGTTGGACAAGACAGCGGTACCCGATACCACCTTTACCATCGGCATTGACCGTGATGAAATGGTGCGCGAGAAAACCCGGGAGGCTCTCGGTCGTTTCAATATACTGAAAGTAAAGGTAGGTGGAGACGATGACAAGCGAATAATCGAAACCATCCGGTCGGTGACCGACTTGCCGCTGGCGGTGGATGCCAACCAAGGGTGGCACGATTGGCACGAGGCACTGGACATGATTTTTTGGATGAAGGAGCAAGGGGTAGTGATGGTAGAGCAGCCCATGCCCAAACTGGATCTTGATAATATCGCGCGACTCACGGAAGTGAGTCCTCTCCCCATCTTCGCGGACGAGTCGGTGCAACGTCTATCGGACGTGGAACGATTGAAAGGGGTATTTTCCGGTATCAATATCAAGCTGATGAAGTGCACCGGCATGCACGAAGCGTGGAAAATGCGGAAGCTTGCAGAAACGTTGGGGATGAAGGTAATGATGGGCTGCATGACGGAGACCTCCTGCGCTATATCGGCCGCGGCACAGCTCTATGCCGGGATGGATTTTGCCGATCTCGACGGGGCGCTGTT
This sequence comes from Proteiniphilum sp., assembly GCA_041656815.1. Taxonomy (GTDB): domain Bacteria; phylum Bacteroidota; class Bacteroidia; order Bacteroidales; family Dysgonomonadaceae; genus Proteiniphilum. Next base: position 1,611 of record JBBACU010000039.1, on the reverse strand, counting down.
GATCGGCAACGATTGTTTCGAGGGAGCTAAACTCGAAAACGGGAAGATTATCCCCTCCGACCTGCCCGGCATTGGCGTGAAGCCCGTGGAAGGACTCGTTTTTTGGCAATAATCATATTTTTATACCTTTTGTAAAGGTTATAATTCAATAATTTCAAATAATGACACGGGAAGGGAGTAGCCGGAAATAATCATTATTTTTGCAGCAAATATTTTTCAAGGTATTGCAATGAACTCTCTTCTCACTATCGGGCTTCTGGTTCTTTCAAATGTTTTCATGACGTTCGCTTGGTACGGCCATTTGAAGCTGGCCGAATATTCATGGTTCAACAAGCTTTCGCTTTTCGGCATCATTGTTTTTAGCTGGCTTATCGCCTTTTTTGAATACTGCTTTCAGGTTCCGGCGAACCGGATCGGATTTGAAGGGAACGGCGGAAACTTTTCGCTCGTGCAGTTGAAAGTGATTCAAGAGGTAATAACGTTGGTAGTATTTGTCGTTTTTTCTTCCCTCGCTTTCCAAACGGTACTAAAGTGGAACCATCTCGTTGGCTTCCTGTTTTTGGTGTTAGCGGTCTATTTTATTTTCAAAGGGTAGAATCCTGTTTATTCACCAATTTGGCTGAGTTATATTAGAAGTTTTGATTAATTTTATTTTTAATTCTTGTTGGATATTTTAAGATATTGATGTTTGAAAAACAATTATTTATCTTTGCTGTTTTAATGATATAACATAATCGTAATTTAAATTTTGATTTATGATACAAGCACAAGTATTAAAAGACAAAGACGGGGTTTCCATGGGTGTTTTTATACCCATCAAAGATTGGGAACGGGTTAAACAGAGCTATCCGGATATCGAGAAAATTACCGATGAACTTTCTCAATGGGAAAAGGATTTTATTGACGCGCGCCTGGAAACAGCTACAAATCATCCAGAGCGCCTTCACCCGCTAAATATGCTTTTTGAATAAGAAAAGATGAAATACACGGCTTTCTATCTTGACGAGGTCAAGAATGATTTGTTATCCGCGAAACAATGGTACTCTCAACAAAAAGAAGGGTTAGATGAACGTTTCGTTTTGGCCGTGAAGCAGGTTATCTCTAATATCATTAAAATGCCTTTCGCGTAAGCGGTAAGGTATAAAAATGTTCGTATTGCCCACACGAAAGTATTTCCATATAACATTCACTTTTATATCGATGAGGCTAATCATCAGGTTGTCATTATAGGAATTGTTCATAACAAAAGGGGGGATGCTGTATCACTCGACAGGCAAATACCTTAAAACAGAAAAGAGCAAAGTCGTCGCGAAATCATTTTACCAGTTCTTCGAATAATCGTTCGAATGTTTTATCCAAATCGGGTGTTTTGCCGGTTCGGGTAGGGGATACTTGGATGACGGAGCTACGTACCGCCGTGAGCCACCGGAACCGCTCGGGGATATCAAGTTCCGCGATGGGACCCTGTCCTGAAGTGCCGTACGCGATGCGACGATGTGTTTCGAGGCTTTCAATCACGTCGTCATACTCCGCCTCGGAATGCATCAAGCGGAACTTCTCGGGGCAGAGATGGTACTCGAATCGAATGTACTTTTCATTCTTGGAAAAAAG
>JBBACU010000038.1:0-11468 GCA_041656815.1 Proteiniphilum sp. | reverse complement strand
AAGAAGTTTCACTAAAAGGAACTATTTTAGTGAGTTGTATCGTGTATTGATTCGTTGTTGCCATAGGTATATGATAGAACAAAATTGATGCCACGAAGTTCAAAATGCCCTGCTTACCAAAAAAAGTTGTATTTTTGAACAAATTTACACATTATGCGACTCACTATCTACCTGACACTTTGTCTCTTTATTACTACCACCCTCGCTTTCTCCCAGAAAAAACCGTTGGACCATTCGGTATACGATGGGTGGAAAAGCCTTGGCAACACCACTCTTAGCGACAAGGGGGAAATAATTGCCGTGTTGGTGTCTCCCCAAGAGGGAGACACCGCGCTCTTTATCCGGCGAATTGATACCAAACGCCCGGGGACAGTAACCCCCGGCATAACCGTCGACAGGGTAACCCGTTACTCCCTCTCCACGGACGGGAGGTGGACGGTAGGGCTTTTGAAAGCACCGTTTGCCGACCGCCGCCAAGCCCGCGTGGATAAAAAGAAAAAGGAGGAGATGCCCAAGGACTCGTTACTTATCGTGGACAACCTCACCTTTGCCATGCATAAAATCCCCAACGTGGATTCTTATAAAACAGCCCCGGAAATGAGGAGCCGCGTGGCCTATGCCCTTACCCTGCCGAAAGATACCCTCCGGAACGACACTGCCCGGAATGATACTATCCAAAAAGACAGCGCCCGGAAAGAGGCGAAAGGAAAATCCCGGGAAGTAGTGATCCTGCGTAACCTGCAGACCCAACGCGAGGATACCCTCCGAAACGTGAAAGAGTATATTTTCAGCAAATATGAAACTGCCTTTGCCGTCACCATCCAGCCTGACGAGAAAGACTCCACCGATATAAAGCGGGTAGAGTTTTTCGACTTAGGAAACCACACCCGGGAAACCATCTCGCGAGACCCCAAAGAGTATAAATCACTCTCGTTCGACGAGCTTGGAAAGCAACTGATTTACCTTGCCACGGGCGACACATCGAAGGTGGAGCAGAAAGTGTACGACCTGCGTTACTATACCGCGGGGGCCGACTCGGCCGTTGTTCTTGCCGACCGGGATACACCGGGGCTACCCAAGGGATGGATCTTTAACGAACATGCCTCCCCATCGTTCAGCAAAAACGGGGAGCGCGTCTTGGTGGGGGCTGCTCCGCGGAAAGAGCCCAAAGACACCACCCTCGTGGACTTTGAAATGGCCCGGCTGGATATCTGGCATTGGCAGGACCCCTTGGTACAGCCTCAACAGCTGGCGGAGCAAAGCAGGGAAGAGCGCCGGACCTATACCGGCATCATTTACCCGGCTCACGCGAACCGATTTATTCCCATCGCTAACGAGGAGATGCCCCATGTTTCGATCGCCGGCGAAGGGGATGGGCGTTTCGCGCTGCTTTGGTCGAACCTACCCTACCGGCTGGAAAGCCAGTGGGACCTATCGGCGGGTTACGACACATGGATAATGGATCTCGAGAATAACACGTTGAGCGAAATAGCAACCCCCCTACCCGGGCGAGCCTCCCTCTCGCCGCAGGGGAATTACACCTACTGGTGGGACGCCGACCAGCGACATTGGTTCGCGTACGACAACCGCGACAAGTCGGTTCATAATCTTACTGCCGGTATCCCGGTGAACTTCTGGAACGAGAAAAACGACGTGCCCCTGGCACCCGGATCATACGGGATAGCCGCCTGGGGTGAAAATGACGAGTACCTCTTGCTGAACGACGCGTACGATATCTGGAAGGTGAATCCGAAAGGAAAGGGGAACGCGGTAAATATAACCCGCCATGCCGGCAGGAGCGACTCCATCACCTTTCGGTATATCAACACCGATCCCGACAAGCGGTTTATCGAGCACGGCGACTTGCTCCTGCTCTCGGCCTTCGACAACATAACCAAAGAGAGGGGATATTACACGTTGAGGCAATCAGGCCGTAACCCGCTACAGAAAAGAACGATGGAAGGATACACCTTCCACGGGTTGCGGAAAGCCAAGGAGGCCGACATCTTCGCGTTCCAGAAAAGCAACTTCAACACCTCGCCCGACTTGCACGTGACGGGCGACTTCTGGAAGAATACTTCAAAGCTCACCGGTATCAACCCCCAAATGAACGATTACAACTGGGGAACGGCCGAACTATTCTCGTGGACTTCCTACGCGGGGATTCCCCTTCAGGGAATCGTGTATAAACCCGAGGACTTTGACGCGTCGAAAAAATACCCGGTCATGATTTATTTTTATGAACAACATTCCGACAATCTTTATAGCTATTTTGCCCCGGCACCGAGCCGATCCATCATCAACATCCCCTTCTTCGTGAGCCGGGGCTATATCGTTTTCACTCCTGACATCCATTACACGGTGGGACAACCGGGCGAGGACGCCTACAACGCGGTGGTATCGGGCGCCGAGGCTCTCGCTCGAAACGAATGGGTAGACGCGGAGAACATGGCCATACAGGGACAGAGCTGGGGCGGCTACCAGGTGGCTTACCTGGTAACCCGGACCGACATGTTTAAGGCCGCAGGCGCGGGTGCCCCGGTATCGAACATGACCAGCGCGTACGGCGGTATCCGTTGGGAGTCCGGCCGCAGCCGCCAGTTTCAATACGAGCAGACACAGTCGCGTATCGGGGCCACCATGCGCGACTCGCTCGAGCTGTACATCAAGAACTCGCCGGTCTTCTTTGCCGACAAGATCAACACCCCGTTGCTGATCATGCATAACGACAATGACGGCGCGGTCCCCTGGTACCAGGGCATCGAGCTATTCATGTCGATGCGCCGCCTTGCCAAACCGGTGTGGATGCTTCAATACAACGACGAAGCGCACAACCTGGTACATCGCCGCAACACGAAGGACTTAGCCATTCGCCTGCAGCAGTTTTTTGATCACTACTTGAAAGGGGAGCCGGCACCGGTATGGATGACGCGGGGCGTGCCCGCGCTGGAGAAAGGGAAAACGTGGGGGTATGAGTTAGAGGAATAGCCCGAATACAGGAACATCCTACCGGACTACCGGATGCGGGGAATCAGGAACCTCTCGTCCTAACTTATTCAAGTTCAATATCTTTTTTCATTGGGTATACGGGGTATGACCAAGAGCGCAACTTTAATGACTCCTATTGTCTTAGCCCTGTCACCATAATACTCAGGTTCAAAGTTAACCCATTTTTTTAAAATTCATAAATACTTATAGAATACTGTTTTAAGTTAGTGCAAGATGCAAGCTATCTATATATAGATAAATCATTTATGCTGTTCATGATCGTTTGCTTTTTCTTGATATTTTTTTCTCCTCACTTTTCAATCGTCGCTCTACTTTCTTCACATCTTCTGCCGGAGGAAGATTCTCGGGTTTTAGCCCCCGTTCAATCATGATCTTTCGCACACCCAAGTTGTTGTCAACATGTTCCCGTTCAATGGGTATTTGTCCGGTTAAGTTCTTAATCTGTATATTTTCCGTAGTCATGGCGGCAGCAAAATCCTTGGCTTTAATGCTAACAGTGGGAAGAAAATCAGCTAATGGCCTTTTGGGCGGTATCCCCATCTTTCTTTTTAAAAGTGCAGTATTTAGACCAAATAAAGCCTGATCGCCTTTTGAACGGATTATACCAAACCCTTTATCATCTACACCTCTTTCGTACAGGACTCCCGATAAGTTCTTTTCAGTTTCTTGTAGCTTTGCACGTGCTTTTACCCGTTCCGCCTCCAAAAATCGCTTCTCGATGATTTCTGCCCTGCGGGTCTGAACGGCGAAATAATTTTGTGCAAAAGCTATTTCTGGTTTACGACTATCCCCATTTTGAGCGATCAGGTAGCAGGCATAACGAGTGAGGAGCATATCATCTATCTCTTTTTCTGCGCCTGACCCGATTTGAACCATTTTCCTGACGTCAGGAAAATGGTCGGGAACTGCCTCACCCGCGTTTATGCAGGATTCTTTGCCTTTTTCGATTACTTTTGAGAAATTCTCCCATTTGGAGTATCCTAAAAGATGCTGTAATTCACGAGCACTCCAACATTCAATCCCTTCGTATTCAGAAGCGGCTGCTTCAAAACGATCAAATAAATCTGAAATTTCCGTTGTTTTCATTCGATATCAGTTTAGTATCCTAATTCTTTTAAATACATTTTCATTTTGGCTTGTACTTCCTCTAATTCTTTCTCCAATGAGTCAATCTCCTGCTGGACTGCTTGAATATCAATCTCCTCTTCTTCCTCGAAAGTACCCACGTATCGAGGGATGTTTAGGTTATAGTCGTTTTCTTCAATTTCATTCGGCGTAGCCACGTAAGCATACTTGTCTTCTGCAACACCTGCACCCAGTCGCCCATCTACGAAATCACGATAAGTATCTACAATATGCTCAATATCTTCCGGACGTAGTTTGTTTTGATTCTTTCCAGACTCATACTGGCGACTCGCGTCAATGAACAACACATTGTTGGTGTTTTTTCCTTTGTTAAATATGACTATTACAGCCGGAATACCTGTTCCGTAGAAGAGATTGGAGGGTAATCCTATTACCGCTTCTAACAAATTATCGTCAATCGTTTTTTGCCTTATTTTCCCTTCGCTTGCACCACGAAAGAGTACACCATGCGGGACAACTACCCCGACCTTTCCTCTGCCTTCGTAGGCAACTTCTAACATATGGCTGATAAAAGCCCAATTACCTTTACTTTTTGGCGGGATGCCGCGCCAGAAACGATTATACTGGTCATGTTCAGCCTGATCTGCTCCCCATTTATCTAATGAAAAGGGGGGATTGGCCACAACAGTATTCCTTTTGCCGCAAAAACTATATCGCCATCTAAAAGCAGGTGACTCTCCGTTTTATTATTTAACTCCAATGTAAGAGGTGGAAGTAGAAACCTGTTCGTATCTTTATCAAAATCCCCTACTTGCAAGTAACCAACATCCCCTTTGGGAATTTCCTTGATGTAAATTCCGGAACGGACGGTTGCTATATTTTGTATTTCAACTCTCACTCTAAATCAATTTGTAATAATTCTACAAAGGTATAAATAGTCTTAATAACAAAATATTTTTGAGTAATGTTTCTACAAAACCAATAAATTTAGTTAGGTTGCAAAAAATACAGCTTGCTATTTGCCAATCGCAAATAAAAAACACAATCAGATTAAGCTTTAAATGTGAAAAGGCTATTGTTTACCGTCATTATCTTTTGCTTCCAGTTTATCAGCAAATAAAGCCATATCACAACTTACTTTCTCATCTATAATTCTTGCGTAGATTTGAGTTGTTTTAATATCGGTATGACCTAACATCTTAGATACAGTTGAACTTGCAGGTCTTATCTGGTTTTTATCGCCTTTCGGCTATATATTTCCGCGGACGCGGTGAGACCGTAACGAACAGGAGGTTAAAACCCCCGTTGCCGCATCGCTTCAAAGGTAAGCACGGCCGTAGAGACAGAGACATTGAGCGAATCGATTTTCCCGCGCATGGGGATTTTGATTCGCTTTGTCGCGTTATCGAGCCAGAAATCGGTGAGCCCCTCGGCTTCGGTGCCCATCACGATGGCCGACGGGGCGGTGAGATCTATATTTTGGTAGAATTCGGCCGCGCGAAGCTCGGCCGCGAAAGAGGCGATGTTGTTTTTCCGGAGCCACTCCAACGCCTCGGACGAAGTACAGAGGGCGGTCTGCACCGTGAACAGCCCTCCCACGCTGGAACGCACCACGTTCGGATTGTACAGGTCGGTACGCGGGTCGCACACGATCACCGCGTCCGCTGCCGCGGCGTCTGCCGTACGCAAGACAGCTCCCAGGTTTCCCGGCTTCTCCACCGACTCAAGGATAATAAGGAACGGATTGTTGGTCAGTTTCAGGTTGTCCAACCCGTATTGCTTCGGCCTTGCCAGTGCCACGATGCCGTCGGAGTTTTCACGGTAGGCTATTTTATGGAACACCTCGCGCGAGATATCCACGATCATTGTATCGGCAATCGGATCCAGCACATCCGGATAGCGGGTACGGTTAAAAAACTCCCGGCAAACGTACGCCCCCGTTATTTCATAGCCGCCCTCCAGCGCCAACGACAGTTCACGAGCGCCTTCGATCACGAAAAGTTGCTGTTCGTTTCGCTCCTTGCTCTTCGACAGCTTCACGATATTTTTTATCGCCGGATTTTGCAGGCTGGTTATCATATGCTTTTATCCACGGAGCCTCCAGGTTCACCCTTCATTTGGCGCGTATCGTTACAAAGAATTATTGATTCGTCCTTTCGTCTTTCTTCAACAAGAACGTGTCAATCACCTCCCGGAATGACTTCTTGGGTAACGCTCCCATTCCAATTTGCGGCGTCTCGTCCATCGGGATAAACAGGAACATCGGGATGCTTCTCGCGCCGAACATACCGGCCAGTTCCGGTTCTTTATCCACGTCAATCTTGTAGACGTAAATCTCGTCGCCGTATTCCGCTGCCAGGTCGGCCAGGATGGGCGAGGTAATCCGGCACGGTCCGCACCAGTTGGCGTAGAAATCCACGATCGCCGGCTTATCTCCGTTGTAGTTCCACTCCTCCGGATTCGTTTCGTAATCAAACACCTTCTCCAGGAAGGTTGCTTTGGTCAATTCAATCGGTTTTCGCGTTACCTTGCCTTGCGGCTCTGTTGCATAAACTGCTGCCACAACCAGTATTGACGCGAGAATCAGTATTGTTTTCTTCATTTTATCCCTATCGTTTAATTTTCAATTGCTCTTCCATCTTCTCGGGGTTTTGGCGACAGTCGAAAACAGATACTATAGCAACCATTTCATTATAAACCGAATAAATTATTTTGTAATTATCTACGACTAAATACCGATACTCTTCAGGATATTCAGTTAGCAGCGGTTCTTTTGTCCCAGAATAGGGATGAATAGTAAGAATATCTGTTCTACGAGTAATTTTAGTGACAATTTTCTTAACTAACCTCCGATTCACAGCAAAGGCATAGTAATTATAAATGTTTTTTAGTTGTGTTTTGGCCAAATCTGACCATTCCACTCTTTTCACCATGAATTAATCTCTTTTTTCAGATCCTCCTGTGTAGTGGTTTGTCCATTTGCTATCTCATTCCTTGATCGTTCTATCATCGAATGAAATTCCTCTTTATTCATAGGTTTAAGACCTTGTTCATAACGTTTTCTTTTTTCGACCAATATCAATTCTTCCATTTGTGCAATGACATCCTCATCCGTTATCTTGATAAATTCTTCAATGAGGTTTAATTTCCTAGTTTCAACAGTCATAATCCCGTCCTTTTAATATATTCAACAACAACGTATAGATTAAAGTTTTACAGCAACGTTTAAAACCGCGTCCGCTCCTTAGGATCAAACGTATTCCTGATGATCAAACATCTTTCTGCCCGGAACGGCAATTACAAGGCTCTACCCGAGCGGAAGCGCAGCGCGTTCTTACTGGGCACGCCAAACTCCCTCGCGGACGCCTCCTCTACAACCACCTTCCAAATTTTCACGTTATTCACGGCAGGCTCGGAATAGCTGAAATCCCTGTCGGCATAATGCCGCATGATCACGTTTAACGCCCGTACTTTCTCCTCGTATACCGCTTCGAATTCCACCTTTCCATGGCAAATCACGCTACTCGCCCGCATCCCGTAACTGCAAGCGACTTCTTCATTTTGCCACAGCAGCGTGGGGGAGGTGCAGAAAGTGATGCACACCCTCGGGTTCTTCTCCAGGATAGAGATCGAGCGTCCCTCTTGCGCGGAGTGCAGGTACAGCACACCCGCTTCGTACCCGAAACTCATGGGCAGCACGTAAGGCGCGCCGTCCTCATCCACCATTCCCGCGTGGCAAAGAGGACACGCTTTAATAATACGTTCCACGTGCTCTTGCTCCTCTATGGAATTCGTTCGCATGCCTAATATTTATATCAATCAATTCAACAATCGCGTCATCCATCCAATAGCTCCCTCCCGGGTTGTTTACACGAATAAAGGGTTTGTCACATGGTCATTGGCAATGGACGTCCTCCTTTCCGAGATAGTTACAACTCTTTCGGGGTAGTAGAAGGGCCATCCACGGTAAGCACCCCGTTTTCATCGATCCGCATCTCGTCGATAAAGACTACCCGCTCGTCACCGGTCTCCTCGGTGCGTCCGTGGTACACGCAATACATCTTATTGTCGCCGTCGCCCGACCGGAACACCATGTTATGTCCGGTGCCGGTCACCTCTCCGCCCTGCCGGGTGTTTTTCTCCAGTACCGGGTTATTGCCCGCTTTCGTGAAGGGTCCCAGCGGATGGTCGGCAGTGGCGTACCCCACCGCGTAGTTTTGTCCCCCGAAGAAGTTGGCCGAATACATCATGTAGATTTTATTATCGTGCTCGAACGCGAACGATCCCTCGGTCCACCTTCGGTTCACCTCGCCGCTGGTCACCGACCGGCTCTCCCACTCCGTCTGCGGGTCGTCCATCGTGGCAGGCGGTTGCAAGAGCAATACCGGTTCACCGATCACCGTCGTGAAATCGTTGGAGATCTCCACGCCATACACCCAACTCTCCTCAATCTCGTTGAAGAGGTTCTCTGCCCGGGCCCAGTCGGCCACCTCGCTCTCCACCGGGTTCTTGTAGCAACAGCGGGAGTAGTAGAGGTACGTTTTGCCGTCGTGTTGCAGGATGTTCGCGTCGATGATGGGGTAACCCGGGTCAAACAGCGGCTGGTCGGACACCTCCCGGAAAGGGCCCGTGGGACTATCCGCCACGGCCACGCCAATCCTGAAATTCTCCAACTCATCGGTTGGGTTCACTTTCCAATCCGCGCTAAAGAACATGTAATACCGTCCGTCAATCTCATACACTTCCGGTGCCCAGTAGTTTTTCAGCGTCCATGAGTCGGGATGATCGCCCGAGTAGACTTGTCCCTCGAACTTCCAATCGACCAAGTCATCGGAGCTGTATGCCCCGAACCCCTTTTTCACCCCCCCGGTACCGTACATATAATATTTCCCGTCGGACGCGGGAAGAATGAATGGGTCGCCAAAGGCTACCGGCAACGGGTTTGAATAGACAAGCGGTTCCGGAGAGGCCGCTCCTTTCGGGTTGCATCCCCCGGGCACTCCCGCGAGCAATAAAACAGCGGCAATCACACCAACTAAATCTCTTTTCAGCATAGCATCCTTTTTTATCGTTACAAAGTTACCATTATCGATGCAATTTCCCCCATCGGCCGGGGAATAAATCACCGCATGAACAAACTTGGCCCCTGAATCCATCGTACTTGCTCTCCGCCCTTCCTAATAGTTAAGAGACAAAAGAGAGGCCCCGGATAAGTCTCGCACTCCTCAAGGATAAGGCTGGCAATAAACCGGTTCCCATCGCGCACCCCTCCGCACCCTCCCCGTGATTTTACGGGGAGGGTGCGGAGGGGTTACGGAAGACCATCGGAGGGGAAGCAGCGATGGAGTAGAGAAAACCTATGGAGCTACCCGGGCTTGGAGGGAAGAAATCGTCCTCGGGCGGACGAGATGATTAAGCACAAAAAGGGAGGACCCCATGGATCCTCCCTTTCTACGAGTTATCGGTTTAAATCGATTTATTTCACCTTATCCACGATGGCCTTGAATGCTTCGGGATGGTTCATGGCAAGGTCTGCAAGTACCTTGCGGTTGATTTCTATTTCATGCTTATGCAGCGCGCCCATCAGGCGGGAGTAGGACATCCCGTTTTCGCGAGCGGCAGCGTTGATACGCTGAATCCACAGCGCGCGGAAGTTGCGCTTTTTGTTTTTGCGGTCACGGTAGGCGTAGGTAAGTCCCTTCTCCCACGTGTTTTTGGCTACCGTCCACACGTTCTTGCGGGCGCCGACATAGCCTTTGGTTAGTTTCAGAACTTTTTTTCTGCGGTTGCGCGAGGCAACATGATTCACTGATCTTGGCATAATGTTACTTGTTGTGAATGATAGCGTCTCTGCCGGGCAGAGCTCTTGGGGGCATATACATCCTGTTAATAAATCGTTTTACGGAATCTGCTGGTTTTGCCATTATAAACCCAAGAGGGTTTTGATGTTCTTTTCGTCAGCCTTGTGTACCAGACCCGTGTGCGTTAGATTTCTCTTCTGCTTTTTGGTCTTTTTGGTCAAGATATGACTTTTAAAAGCATGCTTCCGTTTGATTTTTCCTGTTCCGGTAAGGGCGAACCTCTTTTTGGCACCGGAATTAGTCTTAATTTTTGGCATGTTGCTCTGTTTGAATTTATTTATTAATCACTTTCCGCGGTTCCTGCAGGCAGGCACGAAAAAGTGTGCAAAAGTAATGATTTAATCCCGATTATCAAAACAAAACGGGCATATTTATCGCTTTCCCGTGTTTTTCACGAGGTTAACTATCGACAAATCAGGCACGATCTTTATCAAAGCAAATCAGGCCGCTTCCGCGGCCTGGTTCATTTGGTTATTGCTCTTCTTTGTTCTCTTTCTTGGAGGCGGGAGCCGCTTTCTTGGGCGAGAGCATGATCGACATCCGCTTGCCCTCCATGATGGGCATGTTCTCGACCTTGGCGTAATCTTCCAAGTCGTTGGCGAAACGTAATAAAAGCAGCTCGCCCTGCTCCTTGAAGAGGATAGAACGTCCCCTGAAAAACACGAATGCCTTTACCTTAGAGCCCTCGCTCAGGAAGTTCATCGCGTGCTTCAGCTTAAAATTATAATCGTGGTCATCGGTCTGCGGGCCGAAACGGATCTCTTTAACGGTTACTTTCACTGCTTTCGCCTTCTGTTCTTTTAACTTTTTCTTTTGTTGGTAAACGAACTTCTGGTAATCGATGACGCGGCACACGGGCGGTTTTGCCGTGGGCGCGATTTCAACTAAATCTAATTCCTGTTGTTCCGCAATTCGCATTGCCTCCCGGGTGGGGTAAATGCCCTCTGTCACGTTATCGCCCACCAATCGGACTTCTGGTACCCGGATACGTTCGTTGATCCGGTGTTGGTCTTTGGAGTCTCTTCTCATTCAGGTTCTTTTAATGTTTTCTCTCTGTTATTGATTACTAATTTAATCTGTTATTACTTTTGTATATCTAAAAATCCAATTTCTCGGTATTCATCATTTCCGATACTTTTCGCGTCACTTCGTCTGCAAATGTACTCAATTTTACGGAACCCTTGTCCTCTCCTCCTTGTTTTCTCACGGAAACCTCTTGATTTTCTGCTTCTCGTTCACCCACGATCAGGAGGTAGGGGATTCGTTTCAATTCGTTATCGCGTATCTTGCGGCCGACTTTCTCGTTGCGGTCGTCCACTTCCGCGCGGATATCTTGTTTCTTCAGTTCTTTCACTACTTGGTTAGCATACTCGTTGAACCGTTCGCTCACGGGAATCACCACGGCTTGGGTGGGTGCCAGCCAGAGGGGGAATTTACCGGCGGTATGCTCGATCAGGACGGCCACGAACCGCTCCATGGAGCCAAACGGGGCGCGGTGGATCATCACCGGCC
>JBBACU010000037.1:0-11504 GCA_041656815.1 Proteiniphilum sp. | reverse complement strand
TCCAGGATCATTTTCATCTCCTGTAGTTCCTGTTGCCAGTCAGCTGTCATTTCTGTCTGTTTCATTCTTCCGGTTCTTGATTCGTTAATAATTCCATGTACAGCGGCTTAAAGGTTTCGAGGGCATATTCTGCTGTCTCTTTGTCTTTAAAAGCAAGCCGAGCCCCGATGTACGAGTACGAGTACGACCAGGCGGAGTACGAGTCCGAATAAGCGAGCCCGCAGGCCGCGCCGTGCTCGGAGTTATAATAGGAATATACCCACCATTTTTTTTGACTGGGATCGCTAAAATCAGGAAACCATCCATCGTTTAAAGCCTCTGTAATTATCAGGAGCTTGTAGTAGTTAAGTACCGACCTTTGAAATCTGGGCGGAAGGTCGGTAACCGTTGGCTCTACAGAGGGATTCACACCCAGTTCATAGCATGCATCCTTGAAGGTTTGCACCTTGTGTTTTTCATTCAAGATTTTTTCAATATCAAAAATCTTCTCCATCTCTTTTCTTGTAGCCTCATCGGCTTTGTGGTATAGCCTACTGATCTGATCCGCTTCCACTATAATGTTGTTGTCTTTCATAATCAGTTGATTTAGGCGTTTGCTTTTATTCGGCGAAGACGATCCGACAGCTGCTTGCTGCGTGTTTCCACTCTATTTTTCACGAACTCGGCACCTTTGCGATCGTTAAACCTTCCGAGGTAAGAGATGGACGGGCCATACTCTTTAAGTAGTTCACGTTCGTTCTTATCCGTTTCAAGGATGATTGCTTCTTGCTCGTAACCGCCAACGAATCGGGCGATAACCGCGAAATGTTTTAAATTTTCCATGCTGTTGTTTTTTTGAAGTTCATATAATTCAGCTTGATTATCTCAACCGCGTTACTTGTGTCTCATTCACCAATCCTTGTTCGGTCACGAAAAACCTTGCTTTTTTCTTTTTTTCGAGCCTGGAGGCCGCTGCACGGATAGATCCCACCTTTATTTTACTTGATGGAATCACAACCGTCTCTCCAACTTGCAGAGCCATTAATGTACCTGGTACTGAAATTTTCGTGACTATTTTTGCTGTAATCGCTTGATTATTCATATATTTGCTGTTTGTTTTATTTTGTTGCATCGTAGCGAGCATTGTATTGTGATGCAAATATAATCACAAATGTGATAAAACAAGAAGATTTAATCACGTATGTGATCCTATATAACATTATTTAACTAATTGATTGTTTTTAACGTGTCTAACTGCTTCAATTATGGATGAAAATTTATTGCGTGAAAGGATACGACAAGTGATTGCTTATCTGAGAATATCGGATTCCGCATTTGCGAAAAATATTCATGTAAAACAAAATACTCTTAGTCAGCAACTGAATGGGAAGAGAAGCATTTCTATAGAGGTTATTTATGGAATTGCGGATACCTATTCTATTATTAACTGTGAGTGGTTAATAACAGGAAAAGGAGACATGCTTAAACATGCTGTAAACGAATCCGTGGATTACAAAGAGAAGTATCTGCAGTTAATGGAAGAAAAAAACATGCTTCATATGAAGTACACATCGGCATTGGAGGAGCTGCGTGAGATGGATCACCAAAAAAACATTCCTGCAGGAACGGATTCAGGTGTGCCGGATGCAAAACCAGAAACAGGTACATAACTATAGGTGAAAAAATAGCGTTAATGAGATGAGAAATTAAAAGCCATTTTAAAATGAATACACGAGTATCCGTTTTATTGAATTATCAAAAATCAATAGAATATGATCTGCAAAACTTCGGTAAGGGCGAGGATTTAGGGAAAATTGGGGTGATCGTTTATTTAATCATTATAGCCGGTCTACTGGTTCTATTTATTCATAGAGTTGTGGTGCCGGTTGTAAAACACATTATTAAAGAAATTCGACCCTATTTAAAAAAATGAATCATGTTTCACGAAATTCTATCTTCTCTCATTAAAGAGAGAAAAGTAAACAAGAAAGATGTCGCGGAGCACATCGGTGTCGCACGGAGCACGCTTAACAACGTGCTTGAAGGTAAATCCTACCTCAACTCGCGGCAGATAGAGAAGCTGGCCGAGTTCTTCGACGTGCCGGCCGGGTATTTTTTCACGACAAAAAAGGAGGAATCGTCGATCATGGAGATCCTTGATCAACATCAAAAACAAATAAATGAACTAACAAAAACAATAGAAACCTTGCAAAAACCTTGCAAATGAAAATGTAGGAAATTAAAACAATTGATTATCAGGACTGTATAGAGGCTTTTTCCTGCCTGTCACGCAGGGGGTCGCGGGTTCGAGTCCCGTCCATACCGCAAAGATATAATAGTTGAAGTATTAAGTAAAAAGTTCTGGTATACAGTTGTTTAGACAATTGGTAGCAGGACTTTTTTGCGTTTTATTGCCATTAGGGTAGCCCCAGGGTAGCCCCTTTAATCATATTTTAATGCCGAAAAGTGCTGAAAACTGCTGATTGTTGACAAATTTCCTTGCAAATTCCTTGCAAATTTTTGTCTAAACAATCTTAGTATGGCATCAGTAAAATTTTATTTAGACACGAGAAGTCAAAAAAACGACGGGACGTACCCGCTGAAATTATCAGTTCATCACAAAAAACCGTTTCACATACCTCTTAACGTTTCTGTCGAGAAGGAGAATTGGATAGACAATGCTATCCATGGAAGTGTCAAAAACAAAGCATTTCTGAATAGTTACCTCAAATCACGGTTTAGCGCGGTGGAAAATTATTTACTCACGCTTAAGCTGTGGGGAAAGCTGGATCAGGTTGAGCCGGATCAATTAAAAAAAATGCTTCTTGAATTAACTCCCTCGAATAACCTGATACCAAATGGCGTGTCCGAGGAGAAAAAAAAGGAGGAGATCCTTGGCGAAAACTATCTCTTCAAGGAACATGCCGACTTATTCATCAAAACACGCAAAGCACCTAAAACCCGCGAGACGTATGAATACACGATGGACACGCTTGCTAAATTTCACGATCTCGACAAGCTAACCTTCGGGGATATCGATTATGATTTTCTGGAATATTTCGAGATAAAGTTGTGGCCGACATGTAAAGTCAACACGATATCTATCCACCTGCGTAATATCAGGGCCATTTTTAAAAATGCGACGAGAAAGAAACTCGTGTCAAAGGATCTGTATCCCTTCGATGACTACCAGATCAAGACCGAAGAGACGATGCACCGGGATCTGTCCGTCGATGACTTGTGCATGATCAGGGATTACCCGGTTGATGAATTTCAGGAAAAATACAGGGATCTATTCATGCTGCAATTTTATCTCATAGGCATTAACACGATTGATATACTTCATACCGAGGTGCCGGATTTTCGAAGCGGACGGCTCAAGTATCGTCGAGCTAAAACAGGTAAACCCTATGATGTTAAACTGGAACCTGAAGCAATCGAGATTATAAAGAAATATTCCAACGGGGAAAAATACATGCTTGATTTTCTCGACAACTATGTCAATTACAAGGATTTTCTCAACAGGTATAACCGGAATTTAAAAAAGATTGGACCCTGGAGGTGGGTTGCCGGAAAGAGCAAGAATGGGCGTGGTATGAAACGAAAAGAGTTCTCGCCACTCTTCCCTTTTTTATCATCTTATTACGCACGTCACACCTGGGCCACTTTGGCTTCACGGATCGATATCCCTGAAAGCACCATTAAAAGGGCTCTTGGGCATGGTAAACGAACTGTCACGGATATTTATATCAATTATGATATAAAAAAGGTGGATGAAGCAAATCGAAAGGTTATTGATTACGTGAATTCGCATGCATCAACACTCTCGATTACCAAGCCGTTTTCCGCATTGGAGGACGTGGAACTGGCTTTATGATCTTGGGGGTAGGTAATTCGTAGCAAATATACAAGCCGATCATTGTTGCCACGATACGGTCGTCGTGTTTGCCTTGCTGTGCACCTGTTTTCCCATTTTTCTTCGTTTCGAAGTAACGGGCTTCATTCAGCGTTTCATTGTCGCGTTCGGTGTACGCTCGCTCACGGAGAAGGGCGATATAATGGTTAATTATCATCGGCTTGTTGTTCTTGCCCATGTGGAAACCGTACTTCACGGGCGCACCTTGCCGGATCTTCTCGGCGGGGGTTCGACTATACAGGTTGTCATAATGCTCGGCGATGACGTCGAAGATGAATTCGGTTTCATCCTCTTTTCCCGTGTCGCTATCATACACGTTACTCTCCACTACCAGGAGGGCGTTATTGTACCATTTTGCAATCATCGTTGCGATCCACATAGTGATGTCTTTATCGATGTGACCGTAAAACATCGCGACTACTTCGGGGCCCTCCCCTTCCATCATCCAGTAACGATCGATTACTTTGATTACCCCGTAGTCGGCTCCTTCGCTTGTGCCTCGCTGGGGGTCGAACACGACCACGTAACGGTCGCTCACGTTCTGATCTTTGTCGGGGTATTGCCAGATGTGCACCTTATTCATACCGGCCTTATAGCGTGTGGCTTCGTCCGGACCGGCAGTAAACATTTCAAGGGCGGCGGGGTTGGCCACGAATCGAATGTTTTGCAGGATATCTTTCTGCTTGTGTGGTTCAAGAAGCGCACTCTCCGGCGGTACCTTGGCAATGAGCGTGCCAATTGCGACGGGTGGACGGCAATCCTTTCTCATCGCCTCCACATCATCGGCCCGGAACACGGGGGTACCGGAGTCTTGGAAAGCCTCGATGTCGTCGGCCGGATACTCCTGGCGCATCTTGCTTTCAGATGGCATCGTGGCCGCTTTCTTCCGGCGCCAGTTGATGTTCTCCAGGGTGCACCTTTCATGGTTATTCCACAGATTCCACTCATATTCATTGAGCGTGCCGATAAAGTCCGTCATGGTTCCCTTTTTTCTCCGGCCGTTATGCAGGTAATAGTAGCCATCGAAATTTTCTTCGTAGAGCGGTATAATATAGAAAGGCGCGAATATAGGGGTATATGCCGTCTTTCCTTCCTTGGCCTTTTGCCATTGCTCGTGGAAATAGTCGCCGACACCATTCGCGGTGCTCTCTCTCACGATCATCGTGTAGGCTCCATCCGTGAGCGACGAGATGATGGATGATTCGATCAATTCAGGGTTGTTACCCTCCGTTTTGGGGTAGAAGGCCATCTCTGAAAAATGGACCATCTTCAAGTCCTGCGAACGTACGCTGTCTGGTTTCTCCGCGGTGCCGACCGTAATGCGGCAGCCTCTCTCGGGGATGATCTTGATGTTTTTCAGCCCGGCGAAAGATCCTATCGTGTGCTTAACACCACCGATGGGTACCATGTCTCGTATCGAGTTGTCGTACATCGAGCGCACGTTCGTCGCCGCGGTCAGATCCTGGGCTACGACCACGCTATTCCAATTTGTTTTGTGGATTGTTTGAATCCACTGCATGTACATTTGCACGAGCGTGGAGAATCCCATCTGCTTTGCCTTCAGAATCATCGCGTTTATCTGTCGCTCTTCTTTTCGCTGTCTCTCCAGTTCAGCGAGACACATACGCTGCGCATTATTAAGCAAAAATGGGATCTCTTGGCCGGACTCTTTGTCACGTATCGTTAAGCACGCGATCGCGTAAAATTCATAGTCATAGAGGTATCGGTCTTCGCAAAATTTCAACCAAAAATAATCGATCTCCTCATTGGTTGGTTTTCTTTTAAGCTGGACTCTTAATAGTGCTGTGATTGATTTGTGTTTCTGTAGCAGCTTCACCGATTTGTGAGCCGACATCTCGACGGGTAGATAAAAAGTACCTGGTTTCTTTTCCGGAACGATCAATTCAAAACGATTTCCGTCGGCATTTAGCCCGGAAATGGGGTCGTAATCTTTTTTTTTTCAGCATTACGACGCGCGTTCTCTTTTATGATCCGTTCAATATTCATAGTTCAAAATACGGGAGGCCTATCCTTCAGGCCTCGAAGGAAACAAAAATGCTCATATCGCGAATAGAGTTTTTTTGCTTTTCGGCCTCCCTTTCAATCAGGGTTTTATTTTAATAAGTTTATCAATAATATGCTGCCGCCGATACCGACGCCGACGCCGCCAATAAAAAGGACTGGCTTGTGATTTCTCTCCCACCAGGAGGGTTGGGGTTGGTACTCCATTTGCCTGAGTAGTGCATCAATAGTTTCTTGTTTCACGCGGATCTCCTTTTCTTTCAACTGGATTTTATCTGCTGCAAATGATAGCTGCAAATGCAGGTTGCCGGTAATGCCCTCCAGTGATGCAACTTGATCCGACAAATTCACGATCATTGTATCGGCCAGCTTCATCTTCCTGCTTTCAAGCCGGTACGTGTCTATATGAATCGCCACGGCAGTATCAAATGGGCATCGCTCTCCTTTGTTCATCAACGAGTACTGGGCGTTAGAATTCAGGGCGATCAATAACAATGTCGCTATAATCAGTACGTATTTTTTCATAATCATTCTTAGTTTGTCGGTACCTTAATACCAATGAGTCATATCGTCGCTGCTCGATTATAAGGAGCGAGTCTATTTTACCGTGCTGTTCGCGTAGGAGATCCCCTATCATTCTATCCATCTCCATCACGTGTTCAATGCGGTTGTCAAAGAGTTGACGCCTCAACGAGGATACCAGGGCGCGGTAATAAATGATGGTACCCGCGAAAAGCAAGATCGATACCAGCGTGACAATTATTGCCGGTTTGTATTTCAAGAAAAATGTTTTT
The DNA here is from genome assembly GCA_041656815.1 of Proteiniphilum sp. Taxonomy (GTDB): domain Bacteria; phylum Bacteroidota; class Bacteroidia; order Bacteroidales; family Dysgonomonadaceae; genus Proteiniphilum. Next base: position 4,793 of record JBBACU010000037.1, on the reverse strand, counting down.
ATTGCTGCCATGTCCCTGATTTTACATGTCGTTCGTAAGATTTCCGCATCGATATATCATAAGGCTCCCGGCCCCATTTCTTCGCCATTTCGCGGTATTTAGCACCGTTATATCGTACCGCCACATTATGCCAGTCCTTTGATCGGATGGCGCCTAATAAACGCGTGTCTGTTCGAATGAACTCGGCCATTTGATGAATTTGCCGGTCCTCGCCACGCTTTGCATCATCCCACATTTCTCCAACAGAATCATAACCCAACCGGTCGTAATGAAAGCCCATTATTTGCCCTAAACCAATCGAGGTGGATTTCATTGCAGCAGCAGGACTAATAGAATAGGCATCGTTAAACGCCTCCCATTCTCGTGATTGTCGCTCAACGCCATTTAAAGTCCATTTCCCGCTGGGTGCGTAGGGTGCTTTCTTCCGAAACCATGACGGCTCGAATTGTATTATTATTTTTCCTGTCTCGGTATCAAAAGCACGGCCTCCACTTTCAACATCTATGAAGGCGGCGAGAGCCTCCGGCTCCACACTTATTCGGCAAGCCTGGTATAATATGACGTACTTATTTATCATCTTCCTTTTTTTTATTGAAATCTACTCCTGTTTTGTTTTTGAAGATATCCGAAACAGAATGAATTAGTCCGGTGAAAAATCCGAATATCTTAAAATCGAACCCCAGCCTTTCGAAATTCTCGTCGATAGAGGTTAGCTCCCAGCGGAGGATGTAGAGCATTAAAAACACCCGAGTAATCGAGAATATACCGACAATAATCCCGATGACGTTTACATTCAGTAGTTTGTCAAGGTGTTCCATGTCGATCTCTCCAACCTCCATCACCATCACGTTAATTATAAAAAATCCCGTGATGTACACGAAGTATTTTATAACCCACCGAAGTCCCTTTTTCGATTCTCCCCTGAATTTCTTCCCGGGGTTTTCGTCCGGCCACTCTTTTTTTGAGGCCTGAAACCCGGTGATGAAATCCAACACCATGACGATAAACAGAACGATCGCGTACATGATGCTTACCCCAACAATGTCGACAGTAAAATGAACTATCTTCGAAACAAGCCATATTATCGAAGACCATATTATACTCCATACACCATTGTCTTGTACCTTCACGGAAGCCGTGTTAAACATCCGCGGAATGAACTGGAATTGTTCGAATACTCCCCTCATTTCAATTTGTAGTTTATGTTATTCTGACTAAGAATTTTTTTCAACTCATTAATGTCCATATCACCTATTTTCCACTTGCTTAAAGAATTCTCCTCTTGTGTTAAATCAAGATCCAATTCTTTTACTAATTTTTCCAGCCTTAAGGCTCCCGGCAGAGGCACATACAAACTCATATATTGTTTATCCTGAATAATAATAAGGTCGACACTGGTAGCGTCTAATCACATCCCAGCTGTGAAAATCAACGTCGTCTGCAACACATATCATCTCTACGGCCTCTCCTTTAGCTAATGTGATGAAAGACTTAGAAGTTCCGCCTTCATAGATCCCATTGGGTAGTTCAGAATGAACATCCATTGGGTAGTTATCACGCCTGTTCCTTATATTATGTATCTTTAAGGCCAAACCGTTCAAGTCCTTGGAGCATGGCACGTAATAATCGAACCCAATTCCAGTCGTGATATCCCTATCAAAAGCGTAAATATTCACGGGGGTTTCCGCATCATTAGGGATAATATACCCTAAATTCGCATGGACAAAAGGGCTCGCAAAGCCACCCTTAAATGTAATTGCGCCTTGAGCATTCCAGAGTAAGTTTCGTCGTGCAAGATGACCAGAACCGTCTAATAAATTAAATAGAAGATTTGGCTGCCATGAGCCATTATCTCCGTTATACTCTTCAAACGATTGGCTGTCCGCGCTGTTTTTTCTTCCCCATTGCGAAATAATGCGGCCCATGATATCCGGATTCACGTCCGAGGTATTTCCCGTGAAGATCGCGCCGCCGATATTGGCGAACGCGGCAATGAGCATGCGGGTGTATATCGCGTTGAAATCACTCATTTCTTCCCATACCTCTGGGTTTGAGTCAGGAGCGGGGCCGCCCGTCGTGCTTCCGTTTTTTATGAGAAGATAATACTTGTTCATGAACTCCACGTAAGGGGCTGATGCGGTCGTTCTGGTGTAAGACTTGTTCGAGTCCCAGGATCCGGAAGGGTAGGGTATAGGACCCGTCTTCCCGTCGGTGCCGGTCGCTTTCACGCCGGTATTCACGAAATCCTTTACCGTGTTATCCCACTGGTACCAATAGCCGTCGGGGCCGACGTACGGGCTTCTCCCGTCCTCGGCACCCCATCGTGCCACACCTGCACCCCTGTATACTTTCTTGCTCATCCGGATTAACTAAACATGTCCATTACCTGCTCGGCAGCATTGCCGGCCATTTCTCGCCATTCTTCAAACGCCAGGAACTCGTCGATGTCTTCTTGTATCGAATCTTCAACTATCATGGCGCGCTCCTTCAATAGGGCGGCCACGGCGTTGTTCAACAGGGCAAACTCTTCCTTGGGAGGGTACACGTGCTCTATGATCTCGCTCTTGATGTGCCCGTAATCAAGCGCTCTCACGGGTACCGCGTAGCCCACGTATACCGTCTCCTCTTCTTCATCGTCGTTCTCTCGTGTTTCCGGCGCGTAGCCGAAATGAACGATTCGCTCTACCGGATCATACGCTGGCGGCATCTCCGGGAGCTCACTTGTTTTGTATCTTTCAAATTTTTTCATGCAGCTATTCCTTTTCGACGATATCGCCGTCTTTTAAATAAATTTCCTTGTTGTTGATCGTGAGGATCCGTGTCCGGTCGAAATCAAAGTCGTAGTGTTTATTTCCCGACCTGTCTACCATCATCGTCTCGAACGACGTCACTTTGTTTTCCTCCAATTCTTCGATGAAGCTTTTCAAACGCACGGAATTGATGATCAACCTGTATTGAGTATCAAACATTTGCACGAGCAGAACCCACCGTCCTTTTCCTTGTCTTGTTTCAATGTTCTTTTCCCAGTCGAGCACTTGAATCATTTTGTTCAAAACGATCGAAGCCGATACCTGTGGCACGTCAAAAAACTTTTTACCGTCTTTGCCAATCATTCCTTTCTTTGGTTTTATCCCCAACGCTTTTAAATCTACTCGAGTCGTCATTTTATACAGTTTCTTACAATGTTTGTTTCCGTGTTTCAGCATCCCCCACGCCGCTGCATCTATCTCTTGCAATCGCCGTGGATTACTAACCTTGCTTCGCCTCTTTAACCAGGCGTTCTTGTTCGTCCGTCTCCAGAACATCTCGCCACCGGGATAAAAAACAAAACCCAAATAGCTCAATCCTTTTTCCAACCTGTGAACCTTGGGCTCGTGTAGATGGAAGCCTTCTTTGGCGAGCATCTCGGAGGCCATGCGGCAGATCCGCCTCACCTTTCCTTTGGTTTTCCCGAATACCACGAAATCATCCATGTACCGGATATAGAATTTCGCTCTCAACTCCTCTTTTACCCAGTGATCAAAACAGCTCAATCGGATATTGGCGAGCAATTGTGCCGGGCGAATACCCAGCGGCATGCCTTCTTCCCCGAATTTTTCAAGAGGCTCCATCAGGGCGTTCACGATGTGATTGTCCTTGAAGATCCTCTCGAGGGATCCACGCATGCCGGCGTGCTGGATGTTCTCGTAATATTTGGAGATGTCCATCTGGGCAAACCAAATAGTTTCTTCCGGATGTTCCTTTAACCAGTGCTTTACTCTTAAAGCACCGTGTATCTGTCCTTTTCCCTTGCGGCTCGCGTACGTGTCGTGAATCAAATGCCGCTCGACTCTCTCCTCTGCCGCTAATACCACGCACTGGTGGTATATGTGGCTCGGGTAGAAATCAAGCTTGGCAATGTCACGAACCTTACCCTGGCCGCTGATCTTTCGCGTGTGCTTGTAATCACCCGTTCGTATCGTGCGATCGATAAGCCCCTCCTGGATTTCGACCATATTGGGGATGCGGTTCGCGATGTGATCTTTTACAGCGTGTCTATTTTCTTTCCTTTTCGTGGCGCAAGCCTCTGCCTGCACCATATTTCCCCATATGTACGTCTTTTCGTACGCGTGTCCTTCTCTTTTCATTTATTCGTTGCTTGCTTCATTCGCACGAGGAGCGTTCGAGAATTCACCTACTAACACCGCGATGTCGGCACCCTGGGGTTAACCGCGCAAGTTTATTTTGTTTCTTCTGCACGTACCATGCGGATACGCCGATGAGGCTTTGAACTGCCGGACACTTTTGCATGACGCGCTACCGGTGTCCTTATTACTTTCGTTGAAGTTAGCCGAGCCCCGATGTTCGAGTTCGAGTTCGTCCAGGCGTTGTTCGAGTTCGAATAAGCGAGCCCGCAGTTCGCGCCGTTCTCGGAGTTCCCGCCCCAGAGCCACATCAACAGTTCATGCGCCTGCCACCCGGGACACGGGTGGACTTTACAATATGTAGAGTTTAAGCAGGGGGCACACCCCCTGCACCCCCCCCTAAGAGCCCAACAGATCCCGTCCGGTCACCTGATGAACAGGGCCAAAATAAGCAAGCCGAGCCCCGAGGTACGAGCCCGAGCTCGTCCAGGCGAAGATCGAGGCCGAATAAGCGAGCCCGCAGTTCGCGCCGTTCTCGGAGTTCCCGCCCCAGAGCCACACTTGACCGTTAGCACCGTAAAAATAGCGGTCGCCATAGCTTATACCCGATTGGGTCGCGTAGGGGAACATGAATACGCCCTGTTCAGGCCCGGTGATGATGTTCATCTT
>JBBACU010000036.1:0-11547 GCA_041656815.1 Proteiniphilum sp. | reverse complement strand
CGGAAAAAGCCTATGAAGGCGATATCAAGGTGTATATCGGTTCGGAAGAGAATCCAAAAGTAGCTCACGCGGCGGAATTATTTGATTATCAAAGAAAAATGGTGGTAAGCACCCTTGCCGGTTATAGGAACGAAAGGGATGATCAGGGGTGGATCTCCGGGTCATTTAAGACTACTGCAGGATTTGCCCAGGCGGGTCATTTGAGGTTTGATCCTATTAATCCGGACCATATGTATATTAGTTATGACCATGGCCCGGGACTTTACCTGGTTGATTTCAATGATAGCACGGTAGTTCAGCATCTATCTACGTCGGCTGTAGGTAGTGGCGGGAACCGGTTTCGCGGTATCGAGTTTACCCCTGATGGTGAATATATGGTAATAGGACACTCCAATCCCGGTGAAAATGTGGTGAGTAATACCATTCTATCAAGGGCTAATAATTTTAAAGATCCACAGATTCTAACCCAATCCCGCGGAAATCAAGGGGTGGCGATACATCCGGTAAATGGTGAACTCTATTTTTGTGAATTCCAAACCGGAACCTTACGCCGTTACGATCTGATGAATTCTATACCTGTCGGGGGCACTTTAGGGCCAAAAGATTACGAGGATTTATACAGGATTCAGGATGTCAGTTGGGAATTTTGGCTTAGTATTCACCCGACGGGTGACTATGCCTATATCATTGTCAGGAATCAGCATTATATTTTGCGCACCGATTACAATTGGGAAACAAAACGGTTTATGATGCCGTATGTAGTATGTGGAGAACCCAGAACCAGCGGATATCTTGATGGTGTAGGGGCCAGCGCCCGATTAGATACTCCAACCCAAGGTATTTTTGTGAAAAATCCAGAATATGAGGGAAATGAAGATGAATATGATTTCTATTTTACAGACAGGAATACTCATTCTATTCGTTTGCTCCGCCCGGATGGCAGGGTGGATACCTTTGCCGGTCGTGGGAGTACCGGTCTGAACGCGAACCGTTGGGGTTACGTCAACGGAGATTTGCGTCTGGAAGCTCGTTTTAATCAACCGACAGGTCTTGCCTACAGGGAAGAAGAAGGTGCATTCTACGTGGTGGATGTTGAAAATCGTAGATTACGGAAAATTGCCTTGGAAGAGGAATAGTTGATAATAAAAAAAATACAAATGAAGAAGTTAATCATTGTTTATATATTACTTTTTGCTGTTTTTCACGGGATTAACGCGCAGGAAACGGTAGAGATTAGAGGAGTAGTCACTGATGTGCACGAAGAACCGTTGATCGGTGTAAATGTCTACGTGGTGGAAGTACCGGGATTGGGAGCAGTTACCGATATAGATGGCAACTATAGAATCACAATCCCCAGATTCCAACGGCTGACTTTCTCCTATATTGGGTTCGAGACCGTGGAGGTGCAGATCACAGATCAAAAGGTTGTGAATATCGTAATGGAGGAGTCTCGATCGAGCGTGCTCGATGAAGTGGTGATCACGGGGACAGGAGCACAGGAGAAAATCTCCGTTACGGGCGCGATTACCACGGTCGATCTGGAAGAGATCAAATCTGTTCCCACATCAAACTTGTCAAATGCGCTCGCGGGCTACGTGCCGGGTATTATGGCGATGACTACGTCGGGCCAGCCCGGGCAAAATGTATCGGAGTTCTGGATCAGGGGAATCTCTACCTTCGGTGCTGGTACCGGTGCTTATGTGTTGGTTGATGGGTTTGAACGTGAACTGAATGAGGTGAATATTGAGGATATCGAATCATTCTCGGTATTAAAAGATGCTTCGGCAACAGCTATTTACGGTTCCAAGGGCGCTAATGGTGTAATCCTAATTACCACGAAAAGAGGACAGGCAGGAAGGATTCAAATTGAAGGAAAAGTGGAAACTTCCTATAATACCCGCACCATCACCCCCGAGTTCGTGGATGGGATGACTTATGCTAACTTGCTGAACGAGGCAGCAATAACCCGGAATCAGCCGGCAATGTACCAGCCGGAAGAGCTCGAGATACTGCGCTTGGGATTAGACCCTGATTTGTATCCGAATGTAGATTGGAAAGATTTGTTGTTGAAAGATGGGGCTATGAGCTATCGAGCCAATCTGAACCTGAGAGGGGGAGGTGCCACCTCCCGTTATTTTGCTTCGATAAGCTACGTGGAAGAGCAAGGTATGTACAATACTGACCAGACATTAAGGGAATCGTACAATACCAATGCAAATTTCCATCGATATAATTACCGGTTGAATACCGATATGAACCTGACGAAAACCACTTTGTTAAAGCTTGGCATTTCCGGCTCCTTGTCCAAGCGGAACAGCCCCGGGTTGGGAGACGCGGATGTATGGGGGCAGCTGTTTGGCTACACCGCGATACGTACGCCTATTATGTATTCAAACGGATACGTGCCGGCAGTGGATGTCGGCGATAGGACAAATCCCTGGGTGGCTGCCACACAGACCGGATTCAATGAAAACTGGCAAAATAATATACAGACCAATGCATCATTGGATCAGGATCTCGATTTTATTACCAAAGGGCTTAAGTTCTCCGGTAGGTTTGGCTTCGATACCAATAACAACAATAATATAGAGCGGCGTAAATGGCCGGAACAATGGAGAGCCGAACGGGTCAGAGGGCCGGAAGGGGAATTGATATTCACCCATATCAGTCCCCCGAGCGAGATGTTCCAGACAAGTAGCTCCGGCGGTAACAGGAGAGAATTTTTGGACTTGATTTTCAATTATAATCGGAATTTTGACGGTCATCGCGTGGGCGGTGCTTTAAAATATACCCAAGATGCATTTATTCGTACGCAGAACCTGGGTCAGGATTTGAAAAACGGGGTCGCGAGACGTAACCAGGCTCTTGCAGGACAAGTTACCTATAACTGGAAGCTACGATATTTTCTGGACTTTAATTTTGGATACACCGGTTCCGAGAATTTCGCTATAGGACATCAATACGGATTTTTCCCTGCTTTTTCTACGGCATGGAATATCGCGGAAGAGGGTTTTATAAAGAAAAACCTTGAATGGATGAATATGCTCAAGGTTCGTTATTCATTCGGGAAAGTAGGAAATGACAATTTAGGAGATCAACGCTTTCCTTACCTCTATACCATAGGCAGGGGAGAGAACGGAGGAGCCGGTTATCAATGGGCAGATTACACGTTTGATAGAAGCTACGGGGGTATGCGTTTCACTCAGGTAGCTTCACCTTACGTTACTTGGGAGGTCGCTTCTAAAAATAACTTGGGTGTAGATATTTCTCTTTTTGGTGATAAACTGATTGCCAATATGGATTATTTTAATGATAAAAGAGAAGGAATTTATATGCAACGAGAATTCTTACCTGCTATGGTCGGATTGGAAAGCACGCCAAGCGCAAACGTGGGGGCGGTAAGCTCACAAGGTTTTGATGGTCGGCTCGTCTTCAAGCAAAAAGTGGGTGATGTAAATATGACTGTCAGGGGGAATATGACCTATAGCAAAAATGAAATTCTTGAAAGAGATGAAGAGAACGCTGTTTACCCTTACCAGATGCAGAAAGGATATAGAGTAAATCAAACCCGGGGATTAATCGCCTTGGGATTGTTCGAAGATTATGACGATATACGGAACAGCCCTACCCAAACGTTTGGCCGTTATCAGCCGGGAGATATCAAATATAAGGATGTGAATGGAGACGGTGTGATCGATGGTGGTGACGTGGTTGCGATTGGCGCCACCCGTAGACCCAACCTTATTTATGGTGCGGGTGTATCAGCACGTTGGAAAGGACTGGATGTGAACGTGCATTTTCAAGGAGCTGGGAAATCCACCTTTTTTATCAATGGGCCATCGGTCTACGCGTTCAATGGAAATCTTTGGGGTAATCTACTCGAAGGGTTAGTGGATGAAAACCGTTGGATCTCTTCAGAAATATCAGGAGATCCCGCTACCGAGAATCCCAATGCCACATACCCGCGACTGGAGTTTGGAGGAAACTCGAATAATTTCCGTAATTCCACTTACTGGCTAAGAAACGGTGCCTACCTACGCCTTAAAACAGTGGATATTGGTTATTCAGTACCCACGAAAATCGTCAGTAAAATGCGTTTGACTAATCTACGTGTATTCGTCGTGGGCACCAATCTATTGACATGGTCGAGTTTCAAGCTGTGGGATCCGGAGATGGCAAGTTCAAACGGGCAGCAATACCCGTTGACCAAATCTGTCACCTTGGGCTTGAATATCAAACTATAAACATTCTTAAACCATAAAGAAATGAATAAAGTATTATATTTTATATTTTTATTGTTTTGTTTTTTATTTGCCGCTGTTTTTTCTTCCTGTACGGATTACCTGGAGTCAGATCAATATTTTCAGGACAGGATGACCTTGGAAAGGGTTTTTTCCAGTAAAGAGTATTCCGAGGAGTGGTTGGCACATGCATTTTCCGGTTTGATGGGAGAAAATATTGATGTGGGCAATAAAGGGGATACTCCTCACTGTTTTGCCGACGATATGATCTATGGAGGAGATGATGCAGAGTATGATCCGGGAAGGGATGGAAGGACTTTCTCTTATAATATTTTCCGGACGGGATCCTATGGAGAGGGTGCCAAACAGGCGTCATGGGACCAGAGTTATACAGGAATCCGTAATGCGAGTACGTTTATTCATCATATCCATTTGAATCAGGAAATGACGGAGGAAGAGATTGCTGATTACCGTGCGCAGGCACGTTTTGTCAGGGCATATTATTACTGGTTGCTCTTGCGTAAATACGGCCCCGTTCCTTTGATTCCTGACGAAGGAATCGACTATAATGATAGTTATGCTGATATTGCTATTCCCCGTAGCTCGTATGAAGAATGTGCGGAGTACATAAGCAGTGAGTTGGCGCTTGCCGCCAAGGACCTCAAGGTGAGCCGTGATCCTTATAACGAGGTGGCACGTCCTACGAGAGGAGCTGCATTGGCGGCTCGCGCACAGGTGCTGCTCTATGCGGCGAGTCCACTGATGAATGGAAATACCGACGAGTACGCCATGGAGCTTGTGGATGATGAGGGCAGACAATTATTATCTACCACCTACGACGAGGAAAAATGGGCAAAAGCTGCCGCGGCCGCAAAAGATGTAATGGAGTTAGGTGTATACGAGCTTTTTACTGTTGGTTTCAGAGCCACGGGTAATATTGCTTATCCTGCTACAATTACTCCTCCTTATGACCCTGATTTTTCGGACAAAAACTGGCCTGATGGTTGGAGCGACATTGATCCGTTTGAATCATACCGTTCATTGTTTAATGGGACGGCTGCAGGTGACAATCCTGAATTAATTTTCACCCGCGGTAATAATGGAGGGCAATTGACAAGATCATTGGTGGCAAACTCCTTGCCACGTATCGGTGAAGGTTGGAATAACAATGGACTCACACAAAAAATGGTAGATGCCTACTATATGGCAGATGGTACCGATGTCCCCGGAAAAGACCTTGAAATAGGCCGTAATACAGATGGTTCTCAGCGTCTCACGGGCTTTACAACACAAGAAGATGTGGCTTCTGGACGATATAGACCCCTTCCTGCCAATGTCTCGTTGCAATATGCCAATCGTGAACCTCGTTTTTACGCCTCTGTGGCTTATAACGGCAGTATTTGGAATCTGGAGAATTCCGAAAGGGAAGAAGAGAAAAATCGGCAAGTATTCTATTACCGAGGAGATGGAAATGGTTATACCAATAATTTGTTCTGGGTTCGTACCGGTATCGGGGTAAAGAAGTTTGTGCATCCCAGCGATACCCGTCAAGGAGGAAGTGATAACAAGATTGTTCCTAAGTTGGAACCGGCCATCCGTTATGCCGATGTCCTGTTGATGTACGCGGAGGCATTGAATGAGCTGAGCCAGAGCTATAATATACCCTCATGGGATGGATCCACTACCTACACGGTCAGCAGGGATATCAATGAAATGAAAAAGGGTATTCGTCCTGTAAGAATCAGGGCAGGTGTACCAGACTATACACCAGACGTGTATGGTAATAAGGATTTGTTCCGAGAGAAATTAAAAAGGGAACGGCAGATTGAACTGATGGGAGAAGGAAAACGTCACTATGACCTGCGGCGGTGGAAAGATGCGCCGGCGGAAGAGTCCTTACCGATTTACGGGTGCAATATCCTCATGGATGAAAATAACAGGGAGTTATTCCACACACCTGTGCACTCCTGGTCATTGAGGTCAACTTTCTCTCCGAAGATGTGGTTCTGGCCGATCAAGCATAACGAACTGAAGAGGAATCGCCGGCTTACCCAAAATCCGGGATGGACCTATCATAACTAATTAAAGCAATGAATCATATGAAGAAGTGTCGTTTTTTTCTTATCATATTTGCCGGGCTGTTTTTATTCGGTGCATGCAACGATGAATGGACGGAAGAACAATATACCCGGTATATCTCGTTCAAAGCTCCGGTGAATGCCGATGGAGTTGCCACCGTATATGTAAGGTATCGCGGCGAGTCAGTCTCAAACTATAAACTTCCGTTGATTATGAGTGGATCAACCACTAATGATCAGAACGTGACAGTAAGAGTCGCAATTGACCCCGATACCTTGAACCAGTTGAATTTAGAACAGTTCCAGAGTAGGAAAGACCTGTACTACAAGCAAATGGAAGATCGTTTTTTCACTATGCCACAGGCTGTTGATTTTAAAGCAGGCGAAGATGTGTCATTACTGGATATTGATTTTACTTTTGGGGATATTGACTTGGCGGATAAATGGATCCTTCCGCTTACCATCGAGGAAGATCCCGAAGATCGTTATTTCCGGCATCCTAGGCAATATTACAAAAAGGCCCTGCTTCGGGTAATGCCATTCAATGATTTTTCGGGCACCTATGGCAGTACTAATCTTGGTATATATGTAAAGGGAGGGGAAGACGGCGCTCCTATCGTGAAGAATAATGTCCAGTTATACGCGGTAAATGACAGTACCGTTTTCTTCTACGCGGGGATGGTGGACGAAGACAGGATGGATCGCCATAATTACAAGGTGTATGCGCGGTTTGACGGTGAGACTAGGCTGGTAACGCTCTATTCTGATAACCCTGCTATGAAGTTTCAAGCTAATGAGACACCTCTATTTTCTGTGCATGAAGAGATGGATGTAACCCATCCTTACTTGTTGAAACGTACTATTACTATTAGAGGACTCGATTACAATTTTACCGATTATTCTTCTTCAGAAGCCGTGGATTTTGATTTCACGGTGAAGGGGCTAATCACGATGGAGCGTAGAATTAATACGCAAATCCCGGATGAAGACCAAGCGATTGAGTGGTAAGGTTAGCTGAATTTTATAAAAGGAGCCCGAAAAGAGGCTCCTTTTTATTAATTTTGTTACATTGTATCGCATTATACGCGTAATTCAGTACAAAGTTCATTTTTAAAGATCATAGAATGATTAAAATTAATTTACCTGTTGCTTTTGCACTGTCAATACTATCTTTTCTTATCTCCTGTGCCAATAATGGAAAGGAGGTTCCTGTGATTCCCACGGATCTTACGACCGACCTGCGTGCACCGGCTTTTCCGCTGGTTACGGTGGATCCCTATTTCAATGCATGGTCATATACGGATCATTTGTATGATGATCAGCCCAGGCACTGGACCGATAAAGAGTTTCCGTTGATGGGAGCCTTGAGGGTCAATGGTGAAGTGTATCGGTTTATGGGGAAAGAGAATCTTCCGTTGAAACCTCTTCTTCCTACTGCTCGTGAAGAAAAATGGGAGGGTAAATATACGTTTGATGCCCCGAAGGGAGAGACATGGAAGAATCTTACATTCGATGATGCTTCGTGGACTACCGGAGAAGCTGCTTTTGGTACACCGAATGAACCGAATCTTTCCACTCTATGGCAGACAAAAGATATCTGGGTAAGACGTGCTTTCACCTTGGATGAAGATTTGAGTGGCAGGGAGATATACCTGCACTATTCTCATGATGATATTTTTGAGCTGTATATCAACGGGATTCAGGTTGTAAAAACCGGTTATTCCTGGAGATACAACGTGATAGAAGAACTCTCGGAAGAGCTGAAAGCCACGCTTAAAAAAGGAGAGAATATTATTACCGTCCATTGCCATAACAGAACCGGTGGCGGGCATGTGGATTTTGGACTGTATGAGAAAGAAGAAAACAAAGTGTCATTCCAGCATACGGCACAACAAAAATCGGTGAACATACTGCCAACGCAGACTACTTATACGTTCGATTGCGGGCCGGTAGAGCTGGACGTGATCTTCACCACGCCCTTGCTGTTAGACGATCTGGATCTCATTTCCCGGCCGGTTAGTTACATTTCTTACCAGGCAAGATCGAAAGATGGTGCGAGCCACGATGTGCAGGTCTATTTTGAAGCAACCCCGCAGTGGGCAGTCAACGATGACAGCCAGCCGGTTAATTTCGAGAGAATCGAGAAAGAGGCTAGAACCTATCTTAAAACAGGGACTATTGAACAACCTGTTTTACAAAAAAAAGGTGACAATGTACGAATCGATTGGGGTTATTTTTATCTGACCGGTACTGCTAATGACGGCGCAATACTGAACTTCGGTGATTATTGGGATACCAAGGGAGCCTTTCAAGCCAATGGACATATCTCTGATATATTACCGGAAGAACTTTCTCCAAATATAGCAAAAGAGATGACTGTGCTTGCTTATAGCCGTGATTTGGGAAAAGTGTCATCTGATAAAAAGACTGGTTTCATTATGTTGGGGTATGACGATATTTATTCTATTCAATACTTTGAGAAGAACCTGAAAGGATATTGGACCAAGGATGGTACAGTAGATATTTTCCAAGCATTCAAAAGCGCCGAGACTGACTACGCGTCGATTATGAAACGTTGCGATGATTTCAACCGGGCTATGAGGGCCGATGCCGAAAAAGCGGGAGGCAGGAAGTATGCTGAATTGACAGCACTGGTATACCGTCAGGCGATCGCGGCCCATAAACTGGTGAAAGATGAAAATGGAACACTGTTGTTTTTTTCGAAGGAAAATAATAGCAACGGATCTATCGGTACGGTGGACATCACCTATCCTTCATCACCCTTGTTCCTGATCTATAATCCCGAATTGGTGAAAGGGATGATGAATCCTATTTTTTATTATAGTGAAAGCGGGAAATGGACTAAACCCTTTGCCGCACATGATGTAGGTACCTATCCGATTGCCAACGGACAAACCTACGGTGGAGACATGCCGGTAGAGGAATCCGGGAATATGTTGATTTTGGCGGCAGCCATTGCCGAAGTGGAGGGCAATGCTGATTATGCTGCCCAACACTGGGACGTGCTGACTGTCTGGGCTGATTACCTTGTGGCAGAAGGACTGGATCCTGATAACCAGCTTTGCACTGATGATTTCGCAGGACATTTTGCCCATAACGCAAACCTCTCTGTCAAAGCGATCATGGGAGTTGCTTCTTATGGCAAACTGGCTTCTATGCTGGGTAAAGCCGATATAGCGGAACAGTATTTGGGAACCGCTGCTGAGATGGCTGTAGAATGGGAGAAGATGGCACGTGATGGCGACCATTATAAACTGACCTTTGACAGGGAAGGAACCTGGAGCCAGAAGTATAATATGGTATGGGATAGATTATTAGGATTTAATGTCTTTGATCCGGAAATTGCCCGGAAAGAAATGGCCTATTACCTCGCGCTGCAGAATGAATATGGTTTGCCATTGGACGTTCGTCGTACCTATACCAAATCGGACTGGATCATGTGGACAGCTGTGCTTACGGGTGAGAGAAGTGATTTTGATGCGTTGATAGGCCCTGTCTATAAGTATGCCCATGAAACTTCTTCCCGTGTGCCTATCAGTGACTGGCACGATACAGTGACAGCACAAAGAATGAATTTCAAAGCACGTTCAGTGGTCGGAGGATATTTTATGAAGATGCTGGAGCAACAATTAATGGAAAAAAATAAATAGTATTTCCAATAAAACGGATAACAAAAGGCGATCACGAAAATTCTTGGTGATCGCCTTTTCGTTGTTTTGATATTTTTCATCAGTTCATGCATTTTGTCCAATATTTTTAATAGTTAACTAATTGCAAAGATAGGGCCACTTAAACAGCCTCTTATGAAAATAGCCGCTATCGCCTTAATATGCCGGTTTTGATTAATTTGTGTTGTTTTTTGATGTTTTTTTGTATTCAAGGCGGCTTTTTTTCCTTAATTTGCATTATACCCTTGCCCTTGGTTTAGCGCTCAGGAAGCGCTAATTATTAAAAAGGGAACAAGGATGAAAAATTGAAAATGATAACAGACAAGCTTACTTTTGAAGCCTTAAGCTGGTTTAATAAATCTTTCAGGGAATTTGCCAATCAATAAGAGGATAGCCATATGCAGTTGAAAACATATTTGAATAATTCGTGGAAAGTACCTGCCTCTGCTTTGGCGCTTTTGACCGCCACAACAGGTTGTACAGCAAATAATGCTGAAGAGCCCGGCCATCCCAATATTGTGGTGGTCTTGGCAGATGACCTGGGGTGGGGCGATGTGGGATATCATGGTAGCCATATTCAGACGCCTAACTTGGATATGCTGGCCGAGAATGCCATTAGGTTAAACCGCTTTTACGTGGCGCCTGTGTCGACACCTACCCGGGCGGGACTGATGACCGGCAGGTATCCTAACAGGATGGGAGTACGGCATGTGGTGATTCCACCATGGCGTGACTATGGAATTGAACCCGATGAAATCTTCTTGCCACAAGAACTGGAAAAAGCGGATTATAAACATCGTGCCATCATTGGTAAATGGCATTTAGGACATTCTCGAAAAAGGTACTACCCCCTTAACAGAGGGTTCACTCATTTTTATGGCCATTTAAATGGAGCCATTGATTTCTTTTCGCTTGAAAGAGAAGGAGAACTGGATTGGCATGACGACTGGGAAAGCTCGTACGATAAAGGGTATAGCACCGATTTAATAACAAATCGGGCCGTACAGTGCATCAAAAATTATTCTCAGGAAGAGAATCCATTCTTTATATATGTAGCTTATAACGCGCCTCATACGCCGTTACAGGCAAAGGATGAGGATCTGGCACTCTATGGATTCGATCCTAATAAACCTCGTTACGGCCAGGGGGATCAAACCGGGAGAGGAAACACAAAAGAACAGACTTTTGCAGCGATGGTCACCTCTATGGATAGGGGAATAGGAGAGATCATTCAGGCATTGAAAGATACCGGTGAATTTGAAAACACGATTTTTCTTTTCTTTAGTGATAACGGTACGGATAACGGTTCCAGTGGAGAATTGAGAGGGCGGAAATTCGTGGAATTTGAGGGCGGGGTACGTGTTCCCGCATTATTGAGTTGGCCTGCTAAATTAAATGAAGAGAGAATTGTTGATCAGGTGACGGGATATGTGGATGTAATGCCAACGCTGCTAGATATAATAGGGATAGAGTCGGAAGCTAAATTCGATGGCATAAGCATATTGCCCGTGTTATCCGGTGAACAGCAAAATATTGACA
>JBBACU010000035.1:0-11588 GCA_041656815.1 Proteiniphilum sp. | reverse complement strand
CGTTGGGAGGTACGTTTGTCTGGCTCCTCAAGTCGAAGTCGCTGCGAAGGATTGCCCTCGAGACCAACATCGAGGACCGGGTGGACAACAGCCACTTGGCTAAAATTTCCGTGGGAGATACCGGCGTGGCCCTCTCCCGCCTGAACCCCATCGGGCAGGTGTTGGTGAACGACGTCGAGGTGGAGGGCAAATCGTACGACGGCGAATTCATCGACGAGGAAACCGAGGTGGAGGTCGTCAAGGTAAAAACATACAACGTCTTGGTAAAAAAGAAAACAGAGCGAGATAACTAATTAAACTACATAAACCCTAAAACAGAACCATTATGGATTTTTCATTTCCCCTGATTATCACGATTGCCGTGATCGTCATCTTCCTGTTGATATTCTTTCATTACGTGCCGTTCTTCCTCTGGATCAACGCGCTCTCGGCAGGAGTACGTATCTCGCTGGTGCAGCTTTTCCTGATGCGCTTGCGTCGCGTGCCGCCCCATACCATCGTGTACGCGATGATTGAAGCGCACAAGGCCGGGTTAAAAAACGTGACTCGGGATAACCTCGAGGCCCACTACCTCGCGGGCGGGCATGTGGAGAACGTGGTCCACGCGCTGGTATCGGCATCCAAAGCGAACATTGAGCTCACCTTCCAGATGGCTACCGCCATCGACCTCGCGGGGCGTGACGTGCTGGAGGCAGTACGCATGTCGGTGAACCCGAAAGTGATTGACACACCCCCCGTCTCCGCGGTTGCCATCGACGGGATCCAGCTGATCGCCAAAGCCCGTGTAACGGTACGCGCCAATATCAAGCGCCTCGTGGGAGGTGCCGGCGAAGAGACCATCCTTGCCCGCGTGGGCGAGGGCATCGTCTCATCGATCGGTTCCGCCGCGTCACACAAGTCGGTATTAGAGAACCCCGACTCGATTTCGAAAGTCGTACTGAGGAAAGGTCTCGACGCGGGCACCGCGTTCGAAATCCTCTCCATCGACATCGCCGACATCGATATAGGCAAGAACATCGGCGCCGTGTTGCAGATGGACCAGGCGCAGGCCGACAAGAACATCGCGCAAGCTCGTGCCGAAGAGCGCCGTGCCATGGCTATCGCCTTGGAGCAAGAGATGAAAGCCAAAGCGCAGGAGGCTCGTGCCAAGGTAATCGAGGCAGAGGCAGAGGTACCGATCGCGATGGCCGAAGCATTCCGTAACGGCAACTTGGGCATCATGGATTATTACCGGATGGAGAATATCAAGGCCGACACCGACATGCGGGATTCCATTGCCCGGCCACAAGGCGGCAAGGAAAACAAGAAGTAACGAAATAGTTCAACTTTCGTGTGTGCTACAATTACAGCTAAATTTTTCGACTGACAATGGTTCGTGACCCGTCACGATTCACAGGCTATCTGATTAATAACTCGCTTCGCTCAAACAGCTTATCAGATCACGCCTGTTTCATCTCACGGGTACCCCACAAAACATTATAGGTCTCAATATTTAGCTGTACATACACGCAAGCGTTCAATTAACAGCCTATTAATCAACCAACCTATGAGAATTATCCCTGAATCGGAGTTTATCATCAATTCCGACGGAAGCGTGTTTCACCTTCACGTGAAACCGGAACAGATCTCGGACAAGATCGTGATGATGGGCGACCCGGACCGGGTGACGGTAGCCGCGTCCTTCTTCGACGAGATCGAGATTGACACGCGCAGCCGCGAGTTTCACACAGTGACCGGCACCTACAAGGGCAAGCGGGTCACGGCTCTCTCCCACGGGATTGGCACCGATAACATCGATATCGTGCTCACCGAATTGGATGCCCTCGCGAACATCGACTTCAACACGCGCGAGGTGAAGCAAGAGTTCAAACAGCTTACCATGGTGCGCGTCGGGACCTCAGGCGGGATGCAGCCACACTGCCCGGTGGGCTCGTACGTGGTTTCCGAAAAATCAATCGGGTTCGACGGGCTCCTCCACTACTACGCCGGCTCGGAACACGTCCGTGAAGAGGAGTTCGAGGAAGCCTTCCAGCGCCACGTGAACTGGTCGCCCTACCACTGCTCCCCTTACGTGGTGAGCGCCGATGAAGAGCTGGTAGAACGGATCGGGCACGACATGATACGCGGGGTAACCATCTCCGCCATCGGCTTCTACGGGCCGCAGGGGAGACACGTGCGGTTGCCGTTGGCCGATCCCGAGCTCAACGCCAAGATCGAATCGTTCCGTTTCGAAGAACATTCTATCACGAACTACGAGATGGAAGGATCCGCGATCGCGGGACTGGGCAAGATGATGGGACATAAGGCGATGACCGTTTGTGCTATCATTGCCAACCGAGTAGCCTTGAAGTCGAACGCCGACTACAAGGGCTCTACCGAAGAACTCATTAAAATTGTACTGGACAGGATTTGAGATTCAAGATTCAAGATTCAAGGTCCAAGACCCAAGATTCAAGATCCAAGATTCCATGATTACTCAGTTCTATGTAAAAATTAATAACCCTATGAAGAGACTAAACACTCTGCTTCTGTTGCTCGCGATCAGCCTCGTCGCTCTCGCGCAACAAAACCAGCCGCTGCCGGTAGACCCCAACGTACGCACCGGGCAGCTTGAAAACGGGCTCACCTATTACATACGCCACAACAGTCTGCCCGAGAACCGGGCTGACTTCTACATCGCGCAGAAGGTGGGTTCCATGCAAGAGGAGGACAACCAGGCAGGCCTGGCGCACTTCCTGGAACACATGGCATTTAACGGCACCAAAAACTTCCCGGGAAAAACCATGCTCGATTACCTGCAAGACAACGGGATCAAGTTCGGCACCAACATCAATGCCTATACCTCGTTCGACGAAACGGTCTATTTCCTAAGTGACATTCCCACTACCAACCAGAACCTGATGGACTCGGCACTCCTCGTGCTACACGACTGGTCGAACGCCATCTTGCTGGAAGAAGAGGAACTGGAAAGCGAGCGGGGCGTGATCCGCGAAGAGTGGCGTACCCGCGGTGGGGCGCAGCAACGCCTCTGGGATCAGCTGCTCCCCAAGATGTACCCCGACAGCAAGTACGCCCATCGCATGCCCATCGGCAGCATCGACGTGATCAATAACTTCAAGCCGGAGGAGATACGGGCTTATTACCACAAGTGGTACCGCCCCGACCTGCAGGGTATCATCGTGGTGGGCGATTTTGACGCGGAAGAGATGGAGAAAAAAGTGATCGAGCTATTTTCGCCCATCCCTCTTGACGAAGAACGAGCAGAACTGGAGTACTACCCGGTTCCCGACAACGAGAAACCTATCGTGGCAATGGCCACCGATAAGGAAGCCCGCAACACGCGGATCATGCTTTTCTACAAGCACGACCCCCTGCCCGACGAGTTTAAAAACACGCAAGCGGGGTATATCACCCAGTATATATTGAACGCGGCCGCCTCCATGATAAACCAGCGCTTCGCGGAGATCATCCAGAAGCCCGACGCCCCTTTCACCTCGGCCTATGCCTATGACGGCGACTATTTTGTTGCCAAGACAAAGGACGCGTGGACGGTGGTAGCGGGCAGCGCCGAAGATAAGATCGACGACGCGCTGGCAGCCATGATACGCGAAACAGAACGGGTGAAACAACACGGTTTCACGGCATCGGAGTACGAGGTGGCCCGCACCAATATACTGAACCGGTACGAAGAGGCATACAATAACCGCGATAAACAACGCAACTCCACCTATTCGCAAGAGTACGTGCGGGCTTTCACGGACGGGGAACCCATTCCCGGCATCGAGTTCGAGTACCAGTTCCTGCAAGCCGTGGCTCCCAATATCCCGGTGGAAGCTGTTAACCAGACCATTCTACAGCTCTTGGGGGATGAGAACATCGTGATCTCGGTAACGGGCCCCGAAAAAGAGGACTTGGCATATCCCGCCGAGGAAGAATTGCTCGGCGTGGTGGCTTCGGTGCAAGCCGAAACCATCGAAGCCTACGAAGGGGTGTCCATCGATGAACCGCTGGTGGCGCAACCTCCCACCCCCGGGACAATCGCTAAATCGGAACGGGACGACGCGATGGATGCTACCGTGTGGACCTTGGAGAATGGCATGAAAGTGGTCCTCAAAAAGACCGATTTTAAAGACGACCAGATCCTAATGACCGCGACCAGCGCGGGCGGCTACTCGCGTTTCGCGGAAGCGGACCCGGTTAACAGCCGGATGATGGGTTCCGTGATGGCATTGGGGGGTGTCGGCAACTTCAGTGCAACCGACCTTCCCAAGGTATTGGCAGGGAAGACGGCTTCGGCCCGCCCGGGCATCACCCTCACCACGCAAACATTTAACGGTTCCTCTTCCATACGAGACTTCGAGACGATGCTGCAGCTGGTCTACCTCTATTTCACGGCACCCCGGAAAGACGCGGAGGCATTCCAATCGTTCATACAGCGCATGGAGATCCAGCTTCGGAACCAAGAGGCCGAGCCGATGGTCGCGTTCAGCGATTCCGTTACCCGGGCTATCTATGGCGACAACCCGTTGACCCAGCGAACAAAGGCGGGAGATCTGAAGAAGATCGACTACGACCGGGCGATGGAGATGTACGCGGACCGGTTCGACAACCCGGGAAGCTTTGTCTTCACTTTCGTCGGCAATATCGATGAGGAGCAGGTGCGCCCCGTGATAGAGCAATACCTCGCCTCCCTGCCCGGCCAACCCGAGAAGGGCGACTTCGTGAAGGTACCCATGGAATTCCGGGAAGGAGCCATGGAGAATATTTTCCAACGTGCCATGCAAAACCCCAAGGCATCGGTATTCAACGTGGTAGCAGGAACCACCGAGCGTGATCTCCGGAATCAGATTCGCATGACCATGCTCGACCAGATCCTGGATATCGTGTACACTGAGAAAGTGCGCGAGGAGGAAGGGGGCACCTACGGGGTATACGCGGGGGGTTCCATATCCCGTTACCCCGAAGGACAGACCATCCTGCAGATCATGTTCGATACCGACCCGGAAAAGATGGAACACCTCAACCAAATCGTGATCAACGAGCTGCATACAATTGCCGCCGACGGGCCGCGGGAAGGAGACTTCGTGAAGGTAAAAGAGTACCTCAACAAGAGTTACGACGAGAACCTGAAAGAGAACAGCTACTGGATGAACGTTCTCAACACCAAATATTTTTATGGTGAGGACACCCATAGCGCATATCTCGATACGGTCAACGCCATCACCCGGCAGGAGATACAGGAATTCGCGGCCCACTTGCTCGGCCAAGGCAACCTGAAGACCGTTGTCATGATGCCTGAAACGGAGACAACAGCTGAATAGCGTGCCGTACCCACAACCATCGTGAACAAACAGGAGGGAACCGTAGTGTGGCTCCCTCCTGCTTTTGTTTTTTCTCTACTTTTACTTTTCCGGCGCATGTTTGTACTTGAAAAGGATCGCGAACAAGAAGGTCACCACGAGCGCGTAACCGGCAAAAACAAACCATACCGACGGCCAGTCGCCTATCATCAGTGATTTCGCCTCCCCGTTCACCACTACCTCTTGCCATCGCGTGAACTGGTTCACCACCCACTGGGCGCCTAGCGTGCCCACGGTGGCGCCGATGCCGTTGGTCATCAGCATGAACATGCCCTGCGCGCTGGAGCGGATATGGTGCGGGGTCTCCTTGTCCACGAACAAGGAGCCCGACACGTTGAAGAAATCGAACGCCACGCCATAAACCAACATGGAAAGGACGAGCAGCCAAACCCCGCTCCCCGGGTTACCCAACCCGAAGAAAGCAAACCGCCCTACCCAGGCAAACATTGCGATCAGGATCACTTTCTTGATACCGAATCTCTTCAAGAAGAAGGGAATAAGCAAGATACAGAGGGCCTCGGAAATCTGTGAAAGGGAGATAAGGATGTTAGCGTGGCGCACCCCGAAAGTGGTGGCGTATTCAGGGGTGGCCTCGAAACTGGCGATGAACGGGTTCGCAAACCCGTTGGTGATCTGGAGCGATACCCCTAACAGCATCGAGAAGATAAAAAAGAGGGCCATCCTCCGCTGCTTGAATAGCTTGAAGGCATCCAGTCCCAACGCCTCGAAAAGTGTTTTGTCGCGCGTATCGGTGCTGATGGGACAATTGGGCAACGTGAAGGCATAGACTCCCAGCAGGAGACCGATGAGCGCGCTCACCACGAACTGCATCGAGGAGGTTTGAAACCCCAAGAGGTCCACCAACCACATGGTGCAGATAAACCCGATCGTCCCGAAAACACGAATGGGCGGGAACGCTTTTACCGTATCCATCCCTCCCCTTTCGAGAATGCTGTAGGCTACCGAGTTGGAAAGAGCCAGCGTGGGCATGTAAAACGCGACCGCGCAGGTGTAAAGGGTAAAGAAAATAGAGAAGGAGGCTCCCTCACCGGCATTCAGGCCGTAGAGCCCGGCCGACAACATGAACGCGGCCGCCGCGAGGTGGCATATGCCCAATAATTTCTGGGCCGGCACCCACCGGTCGGCGATGATCCCGATCAGGGCGGGCATAAAGATGGAAACGATCCCCTGCACCGAGTAGAAGATGCCGATATGCGCTCCCATCCCGGCGGGCCCCAGGTAACGGGCCATGGAGGTGAGGTATGCCCCCCAGACCGCGAACTGGAGGAAGTTCATAACAATCAGCCGAAGCTTTATAGACGTCATAGATATGCGTGATTAAAGGGTATAGAAATCAATAAATTCTACCGCCGCAACCAAGGAGCGGGATTGAGCTTGGTGGTCTTTTGCCACAGCTGGAAATGCATGGTAGAGACTCCGGAATCCGGATCGGTGTAGATACGGCCCAACGATTGGCCGGCGGTCACCTTGTCTCCCTGCTTCACGAACAGGTCGTATATGTTGGCATAGAACGTGTAATAATCGCCGTGGCGCACGATCACGCAGGTATTTGAACCGGGGAAAGAGAACACCTTCGACACCTCCCCGTCAAAAACGGAGCGTATGCTGGCCCCTTGCTGTGCCTGGATATCCACCCCGTTGCTATTGGTGGTGATGTTCCACTCGTTGTGCTGCTTCGTGCCAAAGGTTCCCACGATGGAAGCGGTACCCGTTACCGGCATGGGCAAGCGCCCTTTATTCGCCGCAAAATTTTTGGACAGGTTAAACGCCTCCGCGGATGCCGTGCTGGCTCCTGCCTCGATCCGGGGACCGGGTGACGCGTCCCGGGCAGCCGCCTCTTCCCTCGCGATGGCTTCGGACTCCGCCTCGGTTCGCTCCTCCTCTTTCTTGCCGCGCGCCTCGGCGAGCCTGCGCCGCTCTGCCTCCTCGGCACGGCGCCGGGCCTCGGCTTCCCGCTCCTGCCGTGCCACCTCCTCGGCGATCAGCTTTTCGATCTGGGCGTTTAACTGGTTGGCTTGCTGCTGTTTTTCTTGGAGCGTCCTCTGTAGTTGGCGCTCCTGGCCTCGCGCTTCTTGTACTTCCAACTGGCGCGTCTTCTCCTCGCCCCGCAACTTCTGTTGCTCCGCCTGCAGGGATGCCAACGCTTTCTCCTTCTCCTCCTTGGCCAAGGTGAGCGACTCCCGGTTGCGCGTTATCTTTTCGTTTTGCTCCTTGATCTCCGCGGCTTGCGATCGTTGCCACTTAGAGTACTCCCTGAGGTATTGCATCCGCCGCAGCGATTCCCCCAGTGATTGGCCCGACAGGATAAACAGCAACTTGTTCTGGCTGAACTTTTGGTTCAACATCCCTTGAATGGCGTTGGCATAGTTATCCTGTTTCTGCTTCAGCTCCTTGTTCAACCGGACAATCTCCCGTTCCAACCGCGCCTCCTCCTTCCGCAACGCGTCAATTTCTTGCTGTTGGACGTCGATCAACTCCTTGCGGGAAGCAATCTGTTTATTGATCAGGTTGATGCGATCGAGTATGGTCGTGGTATGCTTTTTAACATCGAGGTATAACCGGTTGGTATTTCGAATTTCCTCTTGCAAGGCCTGCTGTTGCTTTTGCAATGCCTCGATCCGCGAGGTTTGAGCAACCAAGTTGAGCGCGGCAATAACAAACAAAAATATGAATCCTCCCTTTTTCATTGGTCCGGCGCGATAATTTTCATGATTTCTGGGACGGATGTCCTCGTGTAGCCACCCGGTACCTGCAACGACAGCTGTATGGGTTCATCGATCATGACGTCGGAAAAAAGGAACTCCGTGCTTACCCGGCGGGTAGGGGAGGCAATGGACGCGTTCATCTTGTGCGGGAAAGTGCCCGCCTCCAACACCACGAAGTTGTTGTAACTCCACTGGAGCGAATATTTCTCCTTTGGCTGCAACAGGTGGGTAAACGTGATCCGGTCGTCGCCATTCACGGTGAAAGAGTACTCGATTCCCGATTCAGGGTCTTCGGCAGCCAAGTAGTAGTTACGGTCCGAGGCGCGGGTATACATGAACTCGCTGTAATCGGCCGGGGCAGCGCTCTTGTTACCGGAAACAAACAGGGTGTTGGTAAACATGGCTTGCACGGTGTAAAAGTCGAATCCCATCGGGTAATGCGCTTTCAAGGAATCGATTGACTCCTTAACGTAGCGTTTGTTCATCCGGTCGAGCACTACCACGCTATCCGGATCAATATATACCCGGAACATCTCCACGCCAAACAGCGGTTGGACGGACAGCTGCAGCGCGCTGTCTTTCACGATACGGATATTGGCGCGGGAGCTCAGCGAGCGGGTGCCGCTGGAGAGGCTCATGTTCAACCGCGCGGAAAAGGTGTGAAACGGGAATCCCTCGGCAAGGATATCCTTGAAAAGCACCTCGTTGCTCTTTTCCTCCAAGGGTGTGGTGGAGTAGACAACCTGCTGTTTCGACCTACATCCCGTGACAATCAGTCCCAATAGGATTAAAAAAAGTATCCGGCAATTGATTCGTGAAATAGCCATAACTGTACAAAATTATTCATTTACTCCTGTCTCGATTTTTTGATTCAACGCTTCGGAGTCATTGCCCAGCTCTCGGGCCCTTACCCATTGCTCCATCGCCCTTTCCGGGTCGCCCGTCTTGAACAGCACGTCGCCGTAATGTTCATACACCTCGGCCGAGGGATTCTCCTTGCCATACTCGATGGCCCGCTCGATGTAAATTTTAGCCATCATGTAAGAGCCTTGCTCGTACAACACCCAGCCATAGGTATCCAGGTAAGTAGGATTCAAGGGCTCCGCCTTCACGGTAATCCCGCTCATTTGTTCCGCCTTGTCGAGGTCTTTTTTCTCGAGCGAGAGGTAGTAGCTGTAGTTGTTCAAGACAGGCAAGTTTTGCGGGTTGAGCTTTAACGCCCTCTCGTAACTTTCGAATGCCGTGTCGGCATTCCCCAGGAAATAGTTCAGGTCGCCTATCTGCCCGTGGAAATCCGATTCCACGAGGGGGTTGGGAATATGGGCGTTCTCCAATCCCTGCTCGAAGACCCGCAACGACTCTTGGTATCTCTCCAGCTGGTAATACGCCCCCCCCAGGTAAAAATAGAACTGGGGTTCTCCCGGCAAGTGTTTCAATGCCTCGGTGGTCACCTCCACCACCTTGTCAAGGTCCTCTTCGGGCAAGGCTATCCGGAGCATCTGCTCGTAGCCCCTCGGGTCGTCGGGGTTTGCCCGGGTAAACAGTTCAAACTGTTCCATGGCTCCGGTACTATCCTCTTGCAGCAGCAACACGTTCCCGTAGATCAGGTTCAACTGGGTATTGTTTGGATGCTGTTCAAACAGGGACTCGAACAGCGCGTTGGCCTGCGTGAGGTCCTGCTGTGTCTGCTGCAGGATGCCGAGGTAGCGGGTAAGAAGTTGCAGTTTTGTCTCCACGTCCATTACCGTGCCGCTGATGGCCTTCTGTAACTCTTCTTGGGCGGCAACCCTGTTATTGGTCTTCTCGTGGTAATTTACCATGGCAATGACAAGGGCCGGGAAGTCAGGGTCCACCCGTTTTGCTTGTTCCAAGTAACGAAGTGCTTCTTCATTCCGGCCGTCCTCCATGTAAAGCTCGCCCATAAGCACCATGTACCGCGGGTCATTGGGATTCTTGTCGATAATTTGCCGGATCTCGTCGAATGCCTTCTCCTTGTCTTCCATCATCGAATAAAGCCGGTACTTGTTCAGCGCGAGCACCTCAGACACCCCGGTCCTTTTTTCCAGTTCATCCAGTGCCTCTATGGCTTTCTCCAGCTCGCCGTTATCGGCATACGCGTTGGCCATCTCAAAATGCAGTTCCGGTTTCTCCGGGTACAACGCGAGCATCCGCTCGTGAATCTCCACCACCTCCTGCGTCAACCCCAGCTCTTTGCTCAGGCCGGCAAGCATCATGTTGTAATAATAGTTTGGTGGATCGTACGTGACCGCTTTCTTGAAAAAATCCAACGCCGCGTTCTTTTCTTGCAGTACGTTATAAAAGGTACCCAGTTCGACCAACACGTTGGCATTCGTCGAGTCCAACGCGTGGCAATGCCGGAAGAGGTCCATTGCCTCATCGTAGTTCCCCAATGCTTTGGCGTTTAATGCCGCGTAGAAATAGTAGTCGAATTTTCTCCGGTTATTGTCACCGCCTAACGGTTCCTGTTGTGCCCATGCATCTACTTGCATTGTTCCAAGTATCAATAACAAAGCAAGGCGAAGGGCACTCTTCCTTATTTCATGTATAAAACACATCAACAGCTGTTTTTTATTGTTTGCCTGTATGGCCGAACCCGCCGGCACCTCGTTGGGTCTCGTCCAGCGATTCCACGTTCTCCCACTCCACGCGCGCGTGTTGCGCGATCACCATCTGGCATACCCGTTCCCCGTCTTGTATGGTAAAATCTTCGTTAGAGAGGTTCACCAAGATGACGCGTACCTCGCCTCGATAGTCGGCATCGATGGTCCCCGGCGAGTTCACGATCCCGATGCCGTGCTTTATGGCTAACCCGCTACGGGGGCGGATTTGTGCTTCGTATCCTTCAGGGAGCTGCACGTAAATTCCCGTGGGAACAAGGATCCGCTCCAAGGGCTTGAGCACGATTGGTTGTTCCAGGTTCGCCCGCAAATCCATGCCGGCAGCCAACGCGGTGGCATATTCGGGCAAGGGGTGTTGGGATTTATTCACTATTTTAATTTTCATCTGCAATAATCATATCATTAACTCAACTCGGCAAGTAAGTAGTTATATGGCTAAATATAAACACATATAGCTATTTCGTGGGATACCCGTTCGATGAAATAGGCGCGATCTGATAAGCTGTTTGAACTTTTCCGTTAAGCCAAAAGAACAGAGCCAAGCTTGCTTGAGCTATGCCATGGCGAGGGAAAATCTAACTTTAGTGAAATATTTAGCTATCAACGTGACCCAAGCGAAACTTGAACCACTAACATTTGATTGTGCGAATGTAAACATTTCCGAGGAATTAATAGCGGAATTGATAAAATTTAAGGCCTCTACCCCGGTAATGAGGCAAGAAATCACGGGCCCCCGTTTCATTTACAGTAAAAAAAACATATCTTCGCGTATATGAATGGACACGACGACCTGTTGGCAAAACTCCGGCAGACACTGGAAGAGCAAGGCATCGACTCGTTCCATATCCTCGAGGACCTCGTAC
>JBBACU010000034.1:0-11753 GCA_041656815.1 Proteiniphilum sp. | reverse complement strand
ACAAAATTGGCCGTTTCAAAATTCCTTTCGAAACCAGGTAAAGCGTTATCATGAGCCTTCCCACACGACCGTTTCCATCCAAGAAAGGGTGTACCGTCTCGAACTGATAGTGTATGATAGCCGCCTTCAACAGATCCGGTAAAGGGTTAATATCATCATTCGCTAATTTTTCAATATATATGTTCCGGAAGAAAAATTTTTACTCATAAAAAAGACGTTTTCTGTAAGGTACAAAATCAGGGAAAATATTTCATACGTCCATTTTGTTATTTAAGAATTTAAGGTGAAAACTTAAACAACACTCTTTCTTATTTAAGTTTTTAGCCGAAAACTTAAATAACATATTTTGCTATTTAAGTCTTTCATGCCAATTCTTTCATGCCAATAATATCGAGGAGCTCTTTCAGCTTCGTGCAGATCCGTTCCACCTGCTGCCGAGGTGTGGGCAAACGTGTTTTTTCTTTCCGCTTATTATTACAAATAAATTTGTGCGTCCGCTCCGATAAGTCTTTTTTTGAAAAACACCCCACTCACAACATCTTGTAGTGAGGGCGAAATCGGCAAAATAGGGTTTTCGGAGGAGACTCATTTGTGTACATTTGGAAATAATTGACAGAACGGGAGAGCAATGAATATGAACAACAAGGTAATAGCCACCATTGACGTGTCCCGTCCGGCCCCGCCTTTTTCGCATTACTCAATATTTTTCCGCACCCCGGTTAGGAAACCTTTCATCCATTCGGAATCTTTCGCGTCGATGATATCGAGGAGCTCCTTCAGTTTCGTGCGGATCCGCTCCACCTGTTCCGAGGTGTAGGGGTTGAAGAGGATCTCGGTAAGCAGGAAGTCATCCTCCGACAACAATCCCTGGGCAATGGCCATGTGCCGCTTGAAGGTGGTCCCCGGCGCGTCTTGATGCTTCATCACCGAGGCAAACACCAACGTGGAAGCAAACGGGATAGAGAGGGAGTACGCGATGGTCTCGTCGTGCTCTTGGAACGAGTATTCGAACACGTTGAGCTTGAGGCCGCGATAGAGATCCTTGAAAAAGGCCTTCCCCAAGTGTGACGACTCGGAGATAATGATGGCACTCTCCTTGCTCAAGTCGTTAAGGCTCGCGAAGGTAGGGCCAAACATGGGGTGGGTGGATACATAGGGGTGCTTCTGCTCCCGGTAGAACTCTTCCAGTCCGGTTTTCACCGACGCGATATCGCTCAGGATACAGTTCTGGGGCAAGTAAGGCAACACGTTATTGAATGCCGGGATGGTGTACTTGAGGGTGGCGGCATTGATCACCAGCTCCGGCGCGAAGTCGGCTACCTCCGCGGGATCGGTCATCCGTAACGTGTTATAAATAAACCGCAATCTTTGGGGATCGATATCCAGCACGGCCACGTCGTGGTCGAAACTTAGCACGTCGGCAAAGAACGACCCCATCTTGCCCGCCCCTAATATTAATATCTTCATTATTCAAATATTTCAGATTCCATCATCGAATTAGCACATTGGCACATTGACTTCGTCCATTTTCTGTCGTCACTCGGCAAAGCTCAAACAAGTTTGGCTATGCTCTCGCTCCTAAGAAAATTGGCACATTGGCACATTAGTCCCATTAGCACATTAATCACTTTTTCGCTTTTTCCATGACCACCATTTGCTGTCGGACCGACTCGGCATGGATTGCCTCCAGCACCAGTTTAACGAAATCGCCCGACATATCCATTCGCTCTCCTTGACGGGCCCGGTCAGTCAATATCTCGTCGTAGCGTTGTGTCTGCAAGATAGGCATGTCGTGCTCCAGCTTGTACTGGCCTATCTCCCGGGATACACGCATCCGCTTGGCGAGGAGCTGGAGCAGCTCGTTATCCAAGTCATCGATCTGGCGACGCAGATCCGACAGGTCTTCGGTGGTCTGTATGGTGTCGCGTATCACGAGCGCGCCGAGCACCTCTTTGAGCGCGTCCGGGGTTATTTGCTGTGCCACATCGCTCCACGCGTCATCGGGTGAGCAGTGCGACTCGATAATCAGTCCCGAGAAATTCAAATCCATCGCCTGCTGGCTCAGCTTCAAGATCATATCCCGGCTGCCGCCGATATGGCTGGGATCACAAAGGATAGGCAAGGTGGGAAAGCGTCGCTTCAACTCGATGGGGATGTGCCACTGCGGGATATTTCGGTACACCGTTTTATCGTTGGTGCTAAACCCGCGGTGGATCAACCCGAGCCGTTTTATTCCCGCGTTGTACAATCGCTCGATGGCTCCAATCCACAATTCCAAGTCGGGGTTGACCGGATTTTTTATGAGGATGGGAATATCGACCCCTCTCAAGGTATCCGCGATCTCTTGTACCGCAAACGGGTTGGCAGCCGTGCGTGCCCCAATCCACAGCATATCAACGCCGTACTTCAACGCCTCGTACGCGTGCCGCTCGGTGGCCACCTCGGTAGCCATGTACATGCCGGTTTTTTTCTTGGCTTGCATCAGCCACTTGAGCGCGGGGCTACCCACTCCTTCAAACCCACCCGGCTTGGTACGGGGCTTCCATACCCCCGCCCGGTATATCTTCACGCCACCTGCCGCTAATTGTTTCGCGGTGGTCATCACCTGTTCTTCGGTCTCGGCACTGCAAGGGCCGGCAATTACCAACGGGCGCTTCTGGTCGATGCCCGGTAAAAAAATTGATTCAAACTGCATATCGTGTATATTTTCTATAATTTTTTACAACCCCTTACCTATCGTGACAGGTAAGCTTCTATCCGCCGATGGGCCTCCACCATCTTGTCGACCGACGCTCCCAGCGAAATGCGGACAAATCGCTCGCCATTGCTGCCGAAGATAAATCCCGGGGTGATGAATACCCGCGCGTGGTAAAGCAGCTCGTTCGTGAACGACTCGCTTCCCTCCACTTCATCCGGCAGCTTTCCCCAAACAAACAGCCCCACTTGGCGTTTGTCGTAAGTGCATCCCAAGAGGTCCATGATTTTCTCGCCCCACACGCGGCGCTCCCCATAAATACTGTTCATCACGTGGTGCCAATCGTCGGAATTCGAAAGAGCGGCCGCGGCAGCCAATTGCATCGGCTTAAACTGCCCACTGTCTATATTGCTCTTCGCTTTCAGTACCCATTGCACGAATTCCCGGTTACTGGCCAACATGCCCATCCTCCAGCCCGACATGTTGTGCGACTTGCTTAACGAGTTAAGCTCTATGCAGATATCTTTCGCCCCGGGTAGCGACAAGATACTCAGCGGGCGATCGTTGAGGATCATGCTGTACGGGTTATCGTGGCATATCACGATGCCATGTTTTTTACCGAAGGCAACCAGTTTCCTGAAGAGCTCCGGGGAAGCATTCCCGCCGGTGGGCATATTGGGGTAGTTCACCCACATTAGCTTCACCCCGGTGAGGTCCATCTTTTTCAAGGCCTCAAAGTCGGGTTGCCACTCTTCTTCCTCCAGCAGGTCGTACCGGATGACATTGGCGCGCAACAGGTTCGACACCGACGTGTACGTGGGATAGCCCGGGTTAGGCACCAACACCCCATCTCCACTATTCAGGAAGGCCAACGACACGTGCAAGATGCCCTCCTTTGATCCTATCAGCGGCAACACTTCGTCGCCCGCGATCTCCACGTTGTACACCCTTTTATACCAATCACTGTACGCCGCGCGTAATTCGGGGATACCGGTATAGGGCTGGTACGCGTGCACATCGGCACGACGGGCAGTGGTGCAGAGCGTGTCGATGGTCTTCTGCGACGGCATATGATCGGGAGCCCCCACCGCCAAGCTGATTATATCCTTGCCTTCGGCGTTCATCCGGGCCACCTCCGCTAATTTCACCGAAAAATAGTACTCGGAAATCGATTTAATATGCGCTGCTGGTTCTATCTTCATCGTCTGGTTGGTTTTGTATCTCTTTTATATTTCATTATAGACTATTCTTCGCCACGGCATAATCCAAACAAGTTTGACTCTGTCCATCCGGCTTAACAGAATAGTTCATTAAAATTAGACATTTTCTTGCAACGACATAATCCAAGCAAGCTTGTCTTCTGTTCGTATTGCTTAACGAAAATGTTCATTTACATTAGACATTTTCTCGCGACGGCATAATCCAAGCAAGCTTGGCTCTGCTCATTTGGCTTCACCGAATAGTTCCATTCACATTAAATTATTCGCTTCACTCCGGTTTGCCTTTCCGGCTTTGCCGGGATGACCGGCATCTTCAAAATCGAGTTTTCCCCATTTCTCTTCCCGGTATTCACCCAGCACCTTCAAGCCACTAACAAGCGGCATGATGGCGTCAATCGACTGATGGTATCGCTGGTAATCCGAAAAGGTGAGATCGATGTAAAACTGGTACTCCCACTCACGACCGATGATAGGCAGTGATTGGATACGGGTAAGGTTCACCCTGTAAAACGAAAGCACCGATAATACTTGCGAGAGGCTCCCCTCGTTATGCGGGAGCACGAATACCAAGGACGACTTGTTTATATTATTCTCTTTCTGTATATCCGCCAGCATGGGTCCCTTCGCGAGGATAAGGAACCGGGTAAAATTACGCCGGTTGGTCTCTATCCCTTCCGCGAGAACATCCAAACCGTACATTTCAGCTGCCAAGGTGCTGCAGATAGCGGCACTACGCTTCAACCCTTTCTCCTGAATATCCCTTGCCGCCAACGCCGTATCCTCGTGCTCTACCACTTTAACCCCGGGAAGCGAGTCCAGAAACTCTTCGCATTGCATCAATGCCATCGGGTGCGACATCACCTCCTTCACGTCATCAAGCGTGCTTCCGGGAAGCGCCGCGAGCGAGTGCGATATACGCAGTTTGTGCTCCCCCGCGATCTGCAGATCACTCATTTTCAGCAGGTCGTGATTAGGCAAAAGGCTACCGGCAATGGTGTTCTCGATGGCCATGATGCAAACCAACTCAGGATCCTTCCGGGCCTCGGCAAAGAGATCACGAAAGGTGTTACAGGGCACGATCTCCAGTTCTTCTCCCCGGAAATATTCCCGTGCCGCGATCTCGTGGAAAGCACCGGCACCCCCTTGTATGGCTACTCGCTTCATAAAAATTACTTCTTCCTATTTCTACACTACCGCGAAACAAAAAAATCCCACCGTTTAAACGGCAGGACTTTATTTTATTTCGATGTTGATTTGTTGATCTCTTATCTTCTTGCACATAAAATCCTGCCTTTACTTGCTAAAGTAAAAGTAAAACCAGAAAGTAAATGTAAAAGAAGCGTTATTCATCGTGATATTTTTACTGTGAATAATTGGTGCAAATGTACTACTTTTTTCATAGAAACAAACAAAATGAGGGAAAAATATCAAAAAAGTGTCATTGTTCGCGGCTGTCTCTTCAATTTTTATGAATAAAACGAGTTATCCACGGTAAAAAAGCGGTATATTTACACCCTCAAACCCATTCATTCGTGAAGCGAAGCGCGCATTTAACTGAAATTACATCACACGACAATAGATTTATTCATGTTCAAAAATCATCCTAAAGGATTAGTAGTACTTGCCCTTACCAATATGGGCGAAAGGTTTGGATATTACACCATGTTGGCGATCCTCACCCTTTACATGCAAGCAAAATTCGGTTTCACCTCCTCCACCACCAGTATGATTTACGGTGTTTTCCTGGCGGTAGTTTATTTCTTTCCCGTGTTTGGCGGGGTGCTGGCCGATAAAGTATTGGGGTACGGGAAAACCATTCTCATGGGTATCGTCATCATGTTTTTCGGGAAAGTATTCATGTCGATCCCGGTGGAGAACAACGATTTCGGGAAGCTGATCCTCTTCTCGGCCTTGTTATTGATCGCGGTGGGCACCGGCTTCTTCAAAGGAAACCTCCAGGCACTGGTGGGCAAGATGTACGATGATCCCCGGTACAGCAAGAACCGAGACATCGCCTTCTCCATCTTCTACATGTTCATCAATATCGGGGCCTTCTTTGCTCCCATCGTGGCAAACGGGATCAACAACCGGGTGTTGGCGGCCGAGAACTTCGTGTACGACGCGAGCGTCCCCGGCAACTTCGTGGTGCTTAACGACGAAGAGTCCGCTGTTGACCGGGACACGTTCATTGCCCAATTTCTCACCCCCGAACAACAGCAGCTGAGCGGAAGGGAATTCGATAACGCGTTAAACAAGGCCAAGAAAGCCGAAAAAGCGGTATTCACCACCGATATCGAGAGCGCCCTGTTCAACTTGCAAGCCGCCGGGTTGCATCAATACACGTTGGCGGGAAAGATTACCGATGCCTCGATGGCGCTCACTACCGAGGAATACGAGTTGATGCAGAGCCGCGACCCTGCCGACGCCGAGTCGAGGGCAGCGATCCGGGAACGGGTGGCATCGGCGCACGTGACGGATGAAACGATCGGGGGCGGCACGGGACCGGAAACTTTTGCCCGCAATTTCGGGGAGTTCTACGTGAGCGACTCGCTCTCGAAATCCTACAACCTCGCATACGTGGTAGCCGCGCTGAGCGTGGTATTTTCATGGTTGGTATTCCTTCTTTTCAAGAACACGTGGAAGCAGTACGACCGGACGGCAAAACAGGAGGAGGAAGAACTGGCACACGAAGGGAAAACCATTCAGGCCATGTCGAAAGCCGAAGTTCGGGAACGGATGGTGGCGCTGTTCTTGGTCTTTTTTGTGGTAATCTTCTTCTGGATGTCGTTCCACCAGAACGGCCTCACGATGACCTTCTTCGCACGCGATTACACGGTAAGCACCATCTCGCCTGCTTGGAGCATGCTGTTTAACATGTTCCCCCTGCTCTCGATCATGGTGTTCCTTTACGGGGTATACCTTTCCACGATCGGCCTGCTAGGAGGAAAGCCCAACAAGAAGACGGGGTTGATCCTCACGGTGGCCGGCCTGTTAGGCCTCGTGGGCTACTATATATTGAACGTGCGCGGCGTGGAACTGCCGACAAAGATCACACCCCAGATTTTCCAACAGTTTAACCCCATGTTCATTATTATCCTCACTCCTGTCACGGTGGCCCTCTTCACCTACTTGGCACGGAAGAGAAAGGAGCCGTCGGCACCCAAGAAGATCGGGATCGGGATGATCCTTGCCGCGCTGGGGTTCGTGGTGCTGCTCGTGGGATCCATCGGGCTGCCCGCGCCGGCCGAACTAACAGGGGTATCCGACATGCTGGTATCGCCGGGATGGCTCATCGGCACCTACTTGGTACTCACCATGGCGGAGCTATTTCTCAGTCCCATGGGACTGTCATTCGTATCCAAGGTATCGCCTCCACAGTATAGCGGCTTGATGCAGGGAGGATGGCTCGCCGCAACCGCCATCGGCAACCTGTTGGTTGGCGTGATGGGCGTTTTTTGGGACAAGATGTCGCTGGTGGCCTTCTGGGGAGTACTCATCGCCTGCTGCATCCTCTCCGCCCTTTTCATATTCTCCATCATGGGACGGCTCGAGAAAGCGACGGGAGACAAAGAGTGACGAAATAGTGGATTGGCTTGACGAAATAGTTCACTAAAGTTAGACTATTTCTGCGCTCGGCAGAGCAAATAAATTTGCTCTGCTCTTGCTTGACGAAATAGTTGATAACTTCTTCCTATAACACCGGAATGGTTGCTTTAATATAGTTATATTTGCAGAATACGAGACGCGCCTTGG
The DNA here is from genome assembly GCA_041656815.1 of Proteiniphilum sp. Lineage (GTDB taxonomy): Bacteria > Bacteroidota > Bacteroidia > Bacteroidales > Dysgonomonadaceae > Proteiniphilum. The sequence continues at coordinate 4,085 of JBBACU010000034.1, read as the reverse complement.
CAGTGCTTAAGCAAGCTTGGCACTGCACTTGGCTTTCATCGTAATTGTCCCGACCCATTACCCCGGGCAACCCGCTTAATATATAACTATGCAACCATTCGTACATTTACATGTTCACTCACAATACTCGCTGCTGGACGGACAAGCAAGTATCCCGCGGCTGATCGACAAGGCAACGGGCGACGGCATGAAAGCGCTGGCGCTGACGGATCATGGCGCCATGTATGGCATCAAGGAGTTTCTCAATTACGCCAACAAGAAAAACGGGCCGGTCAACGCGGAAATAAAAAAAATTAAACGTGAAATAAACACGCTGGAGAAAGAGGGAAAAGACGAAGGGAAGATAACCGCCCTGCGCCAAAAACTCGCCGAAACGGAAGCCAAGCGTTTCAAACCGATCGTGGGATGCGAATGCTACTTGGCCCGCCGCGACCGTTTCAAGCAATCCGATAAAATAGATGGCAGCGGGTGGCACCTGGTGGTGCTGGCCAAAAACCTGCAGGGTTACAAGAACCTGATCAAGATGGTTTCCAAAAGCTGGACCGAAGGGTTCTACTACCGTCCCCGTATCGACAAAGAGTTGCTGGAACAACACAAGGAGGGACTTATCGTCTCCTCTGCCTGCCTCGGGGGAGAGATATCCCGGAAGGTCGACAGCGGGCAAATCCAAGAAGCTGAAGAGGCGGTCCAGTGGTATAAAAGCGTGTTCGGCGACGACTATTACTTGGAGCTGCAACGCCACAAGACCAGCCGTCCGGATGCCGACCAGACCACCTACCCCAAGCAAGAGCGGGTAAACCAAGAGCTTATCCGCATCGCCAAGAAATACAACGTGAAGCTGATCGCCACCAACGACGTCCACTTCGTGAACGAGGAGGATGCCGACGCGCACGACCGGCTGATCTGCTTGAGCACCGGAAAGGATTTCGACGACCCCAACCGGATGCGATACACCAAGCAGGAGTGGCTGAAGACGACCGCCGAGATGAACCATATCTTCGCCGATATCCCCGAGGTGCTCTCCAACACCCTGGAAGTGGCCGATAAAGTAGAGTTTTACTCGATCGACCACTCCGCGCTGATGCCTTTCTACCCCATCGACCCTGAGTTCGGAACCGAGGAGAGCTACAAGCAAAAATACGACAAGCAGGCACTGGTCGAGGAGTTTGGCGAAGCCACCTTTCACCGGCTGGGTGACTACGACAAGGTAATCCGGGTGAAGCTGGAGGCGGACTACTTGGCGCACCTCACTTTCATAGGGGCCAAAAAGCGGTACGGCGAGAACCTCTCGGAAGAGATTAACGAGCGGCTCCAGTTCGAGTTGGACACCATCAAGAACATGGGGTATCCCGGCTATTTCCTCATCGTGCAAGACTTTATCAATGCCGCCCGGGAGATGGAGGTGGCGGTAGGGCCCGGCCGGGGTTCGGCTGCCGGGTCTGCCGTGGCTTACTGCCTTCGCATCACCGACATAGACCCGTTGAAGTACGATCTCCTTTTCGAGCGTTTCCTGAATCCCGACCGTATCTCGATGCCCGATATCGACATCGATTTCGACGACGAAGGGCGCGGCAAGGTGCTCCGCTGGGTTACCCAAAAATACGGGAGCGAGAAGGTGGCTCATATCATCACGTACGGCACCATGGCCACCAAGTCGTCCATTCGCGACGTGGCCCGGGTACACAAGCTTCCCCTGTCGGAATCGAACCGTCTTGCCAAACTGGTGCCGGACCGGCTTCCGAACGGCAAGAAAATCAACCTGAAAAGCGCGATTGAACATGTGCCCGAGCTACAAGAGGCGGCGAATAGCAACGACCCGCTGGTGCGAGACACGTTGCGCTACGCCAAGATACTAGAAGGAAACGTGCGCAGCACCGGCGTGCATGCCTGCGGCGTGATCATCGGCCAAAGCGATATCTCCGATGTGGTTCCTATCAGCACCGCGGAGGACAAAGAGACCAAGGAGAAGCTGCTGGTCACCCAGTACGAGGGATCGGTGATCGAGGAGACCGGCTTGATCAAAATGGACTTCCTGGGCCTCAAGACCCTCTCCATCATCAAGGACGCGCTGGTCAACATCGAGATAAACCGCGGCATCAAGGTGGATATCAATGCCATCGACATGGACGACGAGGCTACCTACCAACTCTACTGCAACGGGCAAACCACCGGCACCTTCCAGTTCGAGTCGGCCGGCATGCAGAAATACCTCAAGGAGCTACAACCCAGTAAATTCGAAGATCTTATCGCGATGAACGCCCTCTATCGGCCCGGCCCGATGGATTATATCCCTTCCTTCGTTGCCCGCAAGCATGGCAGGGAAGAGATCAAGTACGACCTGCCCATCATGGAAGAGTACCTGAGCGAGACCTACGGCATCACCGTCTACCAAGAGCAGGTGATGCTCCTGTCGCGACTAATTGCCGATTTCACGCGTGGCCAATCAGACGAGCTCCGCAAAGCGATGGGGAAGAAGATGATCGACCAGATGATGGCCTTGAAAGAGAAATTCCTGACGGGCGGCAAGAAGAATGGGTACGAGGAGAAGACGCTGAACAAGATATGGAACGACTGGGAGAAATTTGCTTCCTACGCTTTTAACAAATCGCACGCCACCTGCTACTCGTGGGTAGCTTACCAGACCGCATGGCTCAAGGCCAACTATCCCTCGGAGTACATGGCAGCGGTACTTTCCAACAACCTGAACAACATCACCGAGATCACCAAGTTCATGGACGAATGCAAGGCAATGGGAATAAACGTGCTAAGCCCCGACGTGAACGAATCACACTTGAAGTTTTCGGTCAACCCCGAGGGAGACATCCGCTTCGGTATGGCTGCCATCAAAAGCGTGGGGCAAGCAGCGGTGAACGAAATCATCGATGAACGTTCCAAGAATGGCCCGTACAAAGATATTTTTGACTTCGCGGAGCGGGTAAACCTCTCTGTTTGCACGAAGAAGAACATAGAGGCACTGGCCATAGCAGGGGCATTCGACTCGATCGAAGGCATTACCCGGGAGCAATTCTTCGCGGTGAACAGCAAGGGAGAGGAGTTCCTCGAGACACTTATCCGCTACGGGAACAAGTCTCAGCAAGACAAGCTGGGAGCGATGAACTCGCTCTTTGGCGATGACAGCTCCTTCCAAATTGCCCAGCCGGAGATACCACACGCCGCCCGCTGGTCAGACTTGGAGAAACTAAATAAAGAACGCGAACTGATCGGGATTTACCTGTCGGCCCACCCCTTGGATGATTACGAGTTTATCTTGAAGCACGTGTGCAGCGCCAACTCGCTCAAACTGCAGGATCTGGCGGCACTCAACGGCCGGGAGATCACCTTCGGGGGGATGGTCGCCTCGGTACGGGAAGGACAAACCCAGCGAGGGTCTCCCTATACCATCTTCAAGATAGAGGATTACTGGGGAGGCTACGAGATGGCCCTGTTTGGCGAAGACAGCGTGAACTTCGGCCGGTATGCCCGAATGGGGCTTTCTATCTACATCACGGGAAAGGTACAAGCCAAGCGGTACCGGCAAGACGAGCTGGAGGTAAAGATCGCTTCCATCAGCCTGCTCGCAGACGTGAAAGAGAAGCTGGTTTCCAAGATCACGCTCCAAATCTCTCTTTCTGAGCTAACTGACAATACCGTGGCCGAATTATCAACGCTGGTAAAAAACAATTCAGGAAATTCGTTGTTATATTTCAACGTCGTGGGCGAGGAATCAGGCACGAGCCTCCGACTCTTCTCACGGCAAGAGAGGGTACAAGTGGATAAGCGTTTCGTGGACCACTTGACGAACAACTTACAAATCGATTTCACAATCAATTAACTATAAAGGAATAAAATAATGGCTCTTCAAATTACGGACGCGACCGTGAACGACGTGTTGCAAACAGACAAGCTCGTGGTCATCGACTTCTGGGCGGAATGGTGCGGCCCCTGCAAGATGGTGGGTCCCATCATCGACGAGATAGGAAACGAGTACCAAGATAAGGTCGTGGTTGGAAAACTCGACGTGGACAACAACGACGAGACTACCGCCAAGTATGGTATCCGCAACATCCCCACCGTGCTCTTCCTCA
>JBBACU010000033.1:0-11848 GCA_041656815.1 Proteiniphilum sp. | reverse complement strand
GGAAGTTCATCAACGTATTTTGCGGATAACTTCTATGAAAATACAGCCGGGGGCAGTTATGGTCTTCGGGCTCGTTGGGCGCGCGGTTCGTCTACGAATGGCACGGATGCGGGGCCGCATTGCACGTATTCGAGTAGTACGGTCACGAATGCGGGTCCGAATCGGTCCGTTCCCCTCTGCTATTTTAAGGAAGATCCCGTCATTGAATTATAACGAACACGGAAACGGGATTTAAAAAACATACAATCACTCGTTCTTTGAAATACTTCCATCCTCGTTTTTTAAATCGGTATTACCCCCGCTCGCGGGGGTCGAAAAAAAATTCTTATCTTTGTCGCTGAAATTTTGCTTGATTTTATAATCGATGTCTTTATTTCAGGTTGTTTTTCCCGGAACGGCTGTCTTCAGGCTCGTTGGGCGCGCGGTTCGTCTACGAATAGCACGAATGCAGGGCCACATTACACGAATTCGAATAATACGGTCACGAATGCGAATCCGAATCAGTCCGTTCCCCTCAATTGGTAAGAATGTTTTTTGGGAAAAAGACCTTTCCGCTTGGAAAAAGATTACATTGCAGTAATTAAAGGTGCTGGTAGGCTTTAACGCTCGAACGCTCCTTGTTTGCCAAAGCAGAACCACAGACACACAGACACTTCAGACACGTAGACACTTCTGACACTTCTGGCACAGATCATTGATCGATGAAGCTATGAAGCAATGAAACGTTACGGACACCTGTATGAACGCGTATGTTCATACGACAACCTCACAGAAGCCTTTTACAATGCTCGCAAAAACAAGACCGGCAGGTCGGAGGTAATCGAATATGAGCGTGAACTGCATGCGAACACCTTGCTATTGCAAAGTGAGTTGCAGACTTTTTCGTACCGTACTCCCGAGTATGCCGTGTTCAAGTTGTACGAACCAAAGGAGCGACAAATATTCAAGCTCCCTTTCCGTGACCGGGTGGTTCATTGGGCTATAATGCAGGTTGTGGAGCCTATCTGGGTATCAAATTTCACCAGCGACACGTACGCTTGCATAAAAGGACGCGGGGTTCACCTGATGGTGCGCCGCGTGAAAAGGGCTCTCCAGGATACCGACCAAGCATCTTACTGCCTTAAACTGGACGTGAAAAAGTTTTATCCCTCCATCGATCATCAGATCTTAAAACAGGTAATTCGCAAGAAGATCAAAGATCCGGAATTGCTGCAAGTCCTTGATGAAATCATTGAATCGTCGCCGGGCGTTCCCATCGGTAATTACTTGAGTCAATTTTTCGCTAACCTTTACCTGTCCGAAATGGATCATTTGTTAAAGGAGTTCCTAAAAGTGAAATATTACTTCCGTTATGCCGATGATATGGTAATACTCTCGGGCGATAAATCGGTTTTGCATGGTGTGCTTGTTTGGGTGAATGATTATTTGGAGACAGAACGTAAACTAAGCTTGAAAGACAACTACTCAATTTATCCTGTAACGAAAGGGATTGATTTTGGTGGTTACGTGGTATTTCCAACCCATGTCATGGCACGCAAGCGAAACAAGAAAAACCTTTGCCGGAAAATATCAAAGTGGCGCAAGAAGGGTTTGACGAATGAAGAAATCAGGTTAAAGGAAAGCAGCCGTCTTGGATTCATGAAACATTGCGATAGTAAGAATCTATTAAATGTTTTAGAAATGAAGAAGTTTAGCGAGATAAGACGGTCTCCTGGTAAGCTGGACGGTGATAAACTGCATATTGATAAGATCCTTGATAAGAACATAAGGATCACTGCCTACGAAATCACGGAAAGCAAGTACAAGGGGGAGTGCCTGACATTACAGTATCTGATCGAGAAGGATGTGACAAAAGAGGATGGAAGCGTGGAAAAAGAATGGGTGAAACATATAACGTTCACCGGCTCCGAGGCCTTGATAAAGTTATTCAGGGAGACAGATTTGGAGGATTACCCGGTGGAAGCTAAGATTGTAAAGCAAAGTATTTCATCCGGGAAAGGCAACTTCTTTTATAACGTTGTTGATCCCGATTAACAACGATTATTATGTTCACGCAAAATTATCCAGAGAAAAAAAAGTACACGAAGTATGACAATGACCGTTACCTCCTCTACCTGAATGAGGAGTTGGTAACGAGGGAAAACGAGGAGGGCGACGAAGAGAGTGGCTTCTCGTATACCGGGAATTTTGAAGATGGCGGCACGATCATCAACGCCACGGAACCGACGTACGATCAGTTCGTGTCCGGCTTGATTCGGACGCGATACAGTGCCGATCAAGTGGAAGCAATCATTCTTAACCATCAATCGGGGGATATCGATCGAGCCGATGAGTTCCAGCAAGAACTGGATGAATTGAACTCATTCAGACAGGAATGCAAGGATGCTATTGCATCACTGCTTGAAATTGAATAGTATATAACAACCCGCTACGTCTCACGACGCAGCGGGTTGTAGGTTCGTAGGTCTGTTGGTTGCGAAAAATCATGTCATATGTCTGGGAATTGTTCTATTATCTGTTTTCCGGCACTTCCCATTCTTTTTGCCCAATATCGCTCAGTCGTGGTGAGGCTTTGATGGCGAAAGTGTCTCTGTATTTTATATACGTTTGCGCCGGACTCAACGAGCTCCATCGCTCCGGCGTGTTTCCAGCTATAAAGCTTTATTTCATTTGATAGATTAAGTTCATCACGAAACCTGTTAAATCGATTTCTCATGTTGTTCTTTCCGAGTGGTTTAACGCCCGGTTTTCCATCATATGAGAAAAGGTACAAAGATTGATCGTAATCTTGTAAATTTAAATTTTCAATCATGCGCATTAGCTGTACCGGGATGCCGACCGTCTCAGTCCTGTGATTTTTTGCAAGGAAGTTATAAACTGTTACTACTTCATTATCATAGTTGATGTGTTTAAGCTTCATCATTCGCAACTCTGCTGGTCGTATCGCACAATAGTATTGAAAGCAGATTTGCAACCACAGTTGAGGATCCTCTTTTTCTATCTTGTTTTTTAATTTGGCGCGTATTTTCTTTGAGATTGAAGGAGCGGATTCGTCCACAACGAGTCCAAGGCGCGGAATATTCATGACCGGGTTTTCCATGTAAACACGTTCCCTCTCAATAGCCCATTTGAAGAAAGTATGTAATATTTGCTGATATTTATTCACCGATGTCCGGGAAAGATCGTTCTCATCACTAACCTGATTCATGAATTCAACAACGTGATGATTTTTTATTGCAGTGATGTTTTTGTCCGCTAATTTATTAGCTGTCAGAAATTCGTTGAAGATTCGGAGTTTTGATTTGTAAGTTTGTATAGTATTAGGGTTGACCTCCTTTCTCTTCATTTTTATAAACCTTGAAGCCATTACACGAAACGCGAATTTAGGACCGAGTCTTTTTCTGAATTTAAAAGTTGCAGTATCAAATAGTAATTCATCCTCATACTCCAGCATCGGTGCGGTTGCTATGTCTCCTGCTTCAATTTTTCTTGTGTATTCTTCGATTAACTTTTCCGCATGACTCATTCTCTCTTCGAAAGTGTCAAGCTTTGCAAATCCTTTGTAGGTTCGTTTACGCTCCATTCTTCCAGTTGCGTTGTTACGTATCGAATATTCGACGTACCATGCGGCATTCATGTCTCCATCGCCATTATTCAAGTGCGGATAAATAAAGTCATTTTTCGGTCTACTCATAGGTATAAAAAAATAAATGTCTATCTCACAACAGAAATAGACATTTATCAAAAATTAAACTGCTGAAAGATAGCAGTTTAACTGTTTTTGTCGGGATGAGAAGATTCGAACTTCCGACCCCTCGCCCCCCAGACGAGTACTCTAAACCGGACTGAGCTACATCCCGAAAAAGTGAGTGCAAAAGTAGTACATTATTTTCAATCCCGCAAATCTAAATCCAATTTTGTTTAATGTAAATTATGATTTAATATGGCACGGATAAAAAAAATAGTTGTTAATTTGCAATCTGGTAATTGATATCGAGAGGCTGGCTGAACGTAATTCGTCGTCTGATCATATTGCTTAAAAAGAATAGTTTTTCTAATTAATCGATGCAGTCTCTAAAAGCTACGTTTAAATGGTTTTTTCAGCAAAACAAATTGCCGACTATCTAAAAGGAGAGGTCGTTGGCAACCCAAATGTTACCGTGTCTAACTTTTCGAAGATTGAAGAAGGAAAGGCTGGCACGATCTCCTTTCTCGCTAATCCAAAATATACTCCCTATATTTATACAACAGAAGCCGACATCGTACTTGTAAATAGCGATTTCGTGCCAGAGAAACCCATCAAGGCTACCTTGGTGAAAGTTCATAACGCCTATGCCGCGTTAGCCTCGTTACTTGAGATGGTTAACAGTGCCACTCCACGTAAATCGGGGCTCGAGGAGATGAGTTTCGTTTCGCCTACTGCCACGTTAGGAGAAGAGGTGTATGTTGGAGCGTTCGCTTACATCGCGGATAACGTGAAAATAGGAAGCAAAAGTATGATTCATCCACAGGTCTACGTGGGAGATAACGTGACGATAGGAGAAGGATGTATCCTCTATCCCGGGGTGAAGATATATAGTAACTGCGTGATTGGCGACCGGTGCATTATCCACTCCGGGGCGGTGATAGGTGCCGATGGGTTTGGTTACAGCAAAGAGAGCGAGGCATACCATAAGATTCCGCAAATAGGGAACGTGGTTATCGAAGAGGACGTGGAGGTAGGTGCTAACACCACCATCGACCGGGCCGTGATGGGGTCTACGGTGATTCGCCGTGGCGTGAAGCTCGATAACCTCATACAGATCGCGCATAACTGCGATATAGGAGAACATACGGCGATGGCGGCACAAGTGGGTGTAGCCGGCTCCACGAAAATTGGAGAGAATTGTGTTCTCGGTGGCCAAGTAGGTATCGGTGGCCACATAACTATTGGTAAAAACTCGCAAGTGGGAGCACAATCCGGCATTATCAGCAATACGAAGGAGGGATCGGAGATCATGGGATCGCCAGCCATCCCGGTGAAAAGTTTCTTTAAATCGAGTATCATCGTGCCCAAACTTCCCGATATGTACCGGCAATTAAATGCCATGGAAAAAGAGCTTGCAGAACTCAAGAAGAGATTGGACCAAGGCAGCTAAAACAATCGTTTTTTATACAAGATAGACAATCAAATCGCGAAATCGACTGGATTTCCTGCTTTTGGTTGTATATTTGCACGTTTATAGATGAAATGTGTAATTAATTATAGATAAAGTGAAACAGAAGACATTACAAAACAGCTTCACGCTGCAGGGAATCGGACTTCATACCGGGTTGGATATCGAGGTGACGTTTAATCCAGCTCCCGTTGATCATGGGGTGAAAATAAAGAGAGTCGACCTTGAAGACCAACCGATCATCGACGCATTGGCAGAGAATGTAGTGAATACCCAGCGAGGTACTGTCGTAGGGAAACAGAACGTGACCGTGAGTACTATTGAGCACGGTCTTTCTGCCCTGTATGCCTTGGGAATCGATAACTGCTTGATTGAAGTGAACTCTTCCGAATTTCCTATCTTGGACGGCAGCGCGATCGAATATGTAAAGTGTATTCGCGAGGTGGGCATAAAAGAGCAAGACAAGGACAAGGACTACTACGTGGTTCGCAAGAAAATTGAAGTGTCTGATCCCGAAACCGGATCTAAACTCACGTTGTTGCCCGACAATGATTTCTGTATTAATTCCTTTATCGAATTCGACTCGTTTTTCATCCCCAACCAGTCGGCTAGCATGGATTCGGAGACCGACTTCGAGACCGAGATTGCCCCCGCGCGCACGTTCGTGTTTGTTCGTGAAATTCAACAGCTGCGGCAGGCAGGCCTCATCAAGGGAGGAAACTTGGACAATGCCATCGTGATTTATGAAAGGCAACTACCGCAGGAGGAGCTGGACGAGATTGCCGACGCGCTGAAGGTGCCTCGGCAAGATGCCAGCGAGATGGGCTACCTCAATCACAGGGAACTCGCGTTCCCTAATGAACCGGCGCGCCATAAGCTGCTCGATATTATCGGGGACATGGCTCTCGTGGGAAAACCCATCAAGGGGCGTCTTATCGCTAATCGTCCGGGGCACAAGATCAACAATCAATTGGCAAGGCTTATCCGGAAGGATATCAAGCTTAACGAGGTACAACCCCCCGTCCACGATCCCAATATCGAGCCGGTGATGGACAACATACGGATACGTGAGCTGCTCCCGCATCGCTACCCGTTTCTGATGGTCGACAAGATTATCCAGATGACCGACACATTCATTGTTGGCGTGAAGAATATCACTACCAACGAACCGTTCTTCACGGGACACTTCCCGCAGGAACCGGTTATGCCGGGCGTTCTGCAGGTAGAAGCGATGGCCCAGACCGGCGGCCTGCTTGTGCTCGCGCGATTGGACGAGCCGGAGCGCTATTCTACCTATTTCCTGAAGATTGACAACGTGAAATTCCGACATAAGGTGGTCCCGGGAGATACGGTACTCTTCAGGGTGGAGCTGACCAGTGAAATGCGGAGAGGAATCGCCACGATGCGCGGCCTGGCGTTTATAGGAGATAAGGTGATTTCGGAAGCCGATTTTACCGCCCAAATCATTAAAAATAGATAAATTACACCGAAAATTATATGACGACTGTTTCTTCTTTAGCATTCGTGCACCCCGAAGCCATTCTTGGGGAAAACGTGATCGTGGAACCCTTCGCGTATGTCGATGAAAATACGGAAATCGGCGATGGTACACGCGTGATGGCTCAGGCAACGGTGTTGTCGGGAGCCCGTGTCGGTAAGAATTGCGTGATTTTTCCACACGCTACCGTTTCCGGTATCCCGCAGGACCTCAAGTTTAAAGGCGAGGAGACTACCGCGATCATCGGTGACAATACCACGATCAGGGAGTGCGTGACCGTGAACCGGGGCACCGCCTCGAAAGGGTTTACAAAAGTAGGGAGCAACTGTCTCCTCATGGCATATAGCCACGTGGCACATGACTGCGAACTCAACGATCATGTGATCTTGGGCAATTCCGCGCAGCTGGCCGGCGAGGTAGAGATCGATGATTACGCTATCCTGAGCGGGGGCGTGCTGGTACACCAGTTCTCGCGAATCGGCGCGCACGTGATGATACAAGGAGGCTCGAAGATACCCAAAGATATTCCGCCTTACGTGATGGTGGGACGTGAGCCCATCGTTTACGTGGGATTGAACGTCGTGGGCCTTCGCAGAAGAGGGTTCACCAGCGAACGCATCAACTCCATACAGGAGGTGTATCGTTACCTATACATGTCGGGTTACAACGTGAGCCAAGCCGCGGAACGTATCGAGAAAGAGTTGCCGTCAGGGGAAGATCGGGACCATGTTTTGGAGTTTATCCGTTCCTCGAGCCGCGGTATCGTGCGAGGGAATATGGAGGGATAACCCATGAAGCCTGTTTTTTTTCCTGCCGAGTGGTATCCCCAGAGCGGGGTGCAAGTGACTTGGCCCCATCATGATACCGATTGGAGCAATATGCTCGGGGAGGTGACGCGATGCTATATTGCATTCTCGAAAGAGATACTTAAGAGAGAAAAACTACTGGTGGTTTGTCGCGACGCGCGCGAGGTCGCTTCTTACTTTTCTACGGTTGAAAAAGAGAACCTTGTCCTTGCGGAGATCGAGAGCAACGACACGTGGGCCCGCGATCACGGGGGAATCGCGGTGTTCGAGGAAGGGCAACCCGTGTTGATCGATTTTGGTTTTAACGCGTGGGGACTGAAGTTTGCCGCGAATCACGACAACCTGATTACCTCGAGGCTATACGAGAAATCGATTTTCTTGCCCGGGGTGGGCTATCGGAACCGGCTGGATTTTATCATGGAAGGCGGATCCATTGAGTCGGACGGTAAGGGCACGATCCTGACCACCGCGGCATGCCTGCTCTCGCCTAACCGGAACGGGGCGATGACGAAAGATCAGATCGAAGAACAACTCCAGAAGTCACTCGGGGCCGAGCGAATCCTGTGGCTACAACACGGGTGCTTGAAAGGCGACGATACCGATAGCCATATCGATACGCTGGCTCGCTTTTGTGACGCGCGGAGCATTGCCTACGTGAAATGCGGGGAAAAGGGAGAAGAGCATTTCGAAGAGTTGAAAGCGATGGAAGAGGAGCTTCAACGCTTCGTGACAGGGGAAGGAGAACCCTACCGCCTGATCGCGCTCCCCATGGCCGACGCGATATATCACGAAGGAAAGCGGCTACCGGCCACCTATGCTAATTTTTTGATTATCAATGGTGCGGTCTTACTCCCGTTTTACGGTTCCTCGAAAGATGAAGAGGCGAAGGAACAACTGCAAACCGCCTTCCCGGATCGGGAAGTGATAGGAATTGATTGCCTTCCCCTCGTTAAGCAGTACGGCTCGCTCCACTGCGTAACGATGCAATACCCCAAGGGTTTTCTTTGATTCAGTCAATCTACTAATCATCACATCTACTAATCATCACATCAATACAGTATGAAGGTAGGAATTATTCAACAAGCCAATACGCCCGACAGGGCAGGAAACATACAGCGATTGCAGCAAAAAATCAGGGAACTCGCCGCAGGCGGGGCAGAACTGATCGTGATGCAAGAGTTGCATAATGGCCTTTATTTCTGTCAAACCGAAGATACCGAAGTGTTTGATCAAGCGGAGCCCATTCCCGGCCCGTCAACCGATTCGTTTGGCGCGCTGGCGAAAGAACTGGGCGTGGTGATCGTACTGTCGCTCTTCGAGAAACGGGCAGCAGGCCTCTACCACAATACCGCTGTCGTGATTGAAAAAGATGGCACTATCGCCGGCAAATACCGCAAGATGCATATTCCTGATGATCCGGCCTACTACGAAAAATTTTATTTCACTCCCGGTGATTTGGGGTTTGAGCCTATCGACACGTCGGTCGGCCGATTAGGTGTGTTGATTTGTTGGGACCAGTGGTACCCGGAAGCAGCCCGGCTGATAGCGCTTGCCGGTGCCGAAGTATTGATTTATCCTACCGCCATCGGATGGGAGTCCACCGATACCGACGACGAGAAAAAGCGCCAACAAGACGCGTGGATTACCTTGCAACGGGGGCACGCTATTGCCAATGGCATCCCTGTGATCGCGGTGAATCGTACCGGGTATGAACCCGATCCGTCGGGCCTGACCAACGGCATACAGTTCTGGGGCAATAGCTTTGTCTGTGGGCCTCAAGGCGAGTTCTTGTATCACGCGCCCGAGGGAGAAGAGATAGAGATCGTGGAAATCAATAAAACACGCACCGAAAACGTTCGCCGCTGGTGGCCTTTCTTTCGAGACCGCCGTATTGACGCGTATGATGAACTGACCAAGCGTTGGATCGATTAAGTGTTATAAAATCAACAAGAGCCATTAAATAGATAAGGTCGCCCGAGGTGGACGACCTTTTTTTTGGATGCGCTTGTAACGTTGATTTCTTACCTGCGTCCAGAAGATGATCTGCCGGAAGTGCTTCTTGATGTGGCAGAATTGTTGTTGCTCGAAGAAGAGGAGCTTGACCTCACGGTGGCATTGCTACTGCCACTGTTAGAAGAGGATGATCTTGACCGTACCGAGGAACTGCTTCCTGTGTTGGCCGACCGGTTGGTGGTCGTGCTCCTGCTCCGGGAACTGCTGCTGTTTACGTTGCCGGTGGTAGCGTTCCGGTTGGCGGAACTGCTTCTCGGTGTGCTGCTGTTTACGTTGCCGGTGGTAGCGCTCCGGTTGGTGGAACTGCTTCTCGAGGTGCTGTTGTTGACGTTTCCGGTGGTAGCGCTCCGGTTGGTGGAACTGCTTCTCGGTGTGCTGCTGTTGACGTTTCCCGTGGTCGCACTTCGGTTGGTCGTCGTGCTTCTGCTATTGCTGTTAGTAACGTTCCTCGTGGAGCTGCTCCTGCCGGTGGTGCTCCTTCCACTCGTCTCGGGCCGGTACACCCTTACCGAATTGTTATTTACCACGGTAGCCCTTCCAGAGCGGTTATTGCTACTTTCCAGCCTGCGTACGGTGGTCGACCTGCCGGTAGCACTCCTGTAATCCGACGCGCTCGGCCCGCTGTAGTAACGGTTGTCATTGTATATGTAGGTGTTATTTATAATCGTCGTGCGGTTATAGATGGTAGGGCTGTATCGATTGTAATGTCTGTGCATATTGCGTTGATACATATACCTGTCGGGCAGGAAAGTCCAGTAGTGTCCCGGGAGATTTATGTTGATGTTGATATTTACTCCCGGTCCCATCGGTGCCCAGCCGTAATAACCACCCCCGCTTCGCCAAGTAACCCAAGCAGGCGCCCACTCGTAACCCGGGATCCACGCCCAGCCGTAGTAATCGTCCCAGTACCACCTCCCGTAATGGAAAGGAGCCCATCCCCACGAGTAGTTAGACACCCACATGTTGCCATGGTCGGTCATCACCCAGTAACCGTTGGTGGCATAAGGATGAAAATCTCTTCCCACGCCCGGAACCCATACGCGGCCATACGAGCGGTTATTGATCCACCTGCCATGAGGACGCAACTCGTTGTAAAACACGTTGAAGCTAATGCCTCCGCCTTGATCGTAATACGCGTCTTCGTAATAGCCGTAACCATCGTATCCTTGGGAGTACACCTGGTTTTGGGACGCGCCACATGACCAAAAGGTAAAAGCGATTATCGCGAGAATAATGGGGTGTCTTAAAGCTTTCATATCCGTAATATTTTAAAGGGTGGAACTTCTGTTATTTAACATTCAGACCCCCATTTAAGGGAATGGTTTAACACTGTTCGCCACAAAAAGTCAGGCTGGGGCGTTCAGGTTCGAAATTTTAGGTGCCAAGCCTCGGCTATTTGAATACTTGGTCGATGCCCGAGAAGCCCATGAATGCCATGGCCATGATGCCGGCAGTGATCAGGGCCACGGGGATTCCTTGGATGGCTTTGGGTACCTTCGTGAGTGCCAGTTGCTCCCGGATGCTCGAGAAGATGACCAGTGCCATGGCATACCCGATGGCGGTGGCAACCGCGTAAACCACCGATTCCAACAAGCTGTACTCTTTCTGGATCACCAGGATAGCCACACCCAAGATCACGCAGTTGGTGGTGATAAGCGGCAAAAACACCCCGAGGGCCTGGTAGAGTGCCGGGGATATTTTCTTGAGCACGATCTCGACCATTTGCACCAAAGCGGCAATCACCAAGATGAAGGTGATGGTTTGCAGGTACTCCAAGCCGAATGCTTCCAAAACACCTTTTTGAAGCAAAAACGTGACGATGGTGGCGATGGTGAGCACGAAGGTAACCGCGAGCCCCATGCCGATCGCGGTGTCCACCTTTTTGGATACACCCAAGAAGGGGCAGATCCCGAGGAACTGCGACAACACCACGTTATTCACGAAGATGGCAACAATGATAATTCCGATAAATTCCATAACTGTTTATTTCTTAGTTGGCTTCATCGCGTTGAAGCTTGTTAAAAATAGCGATCAGGTATCCCAGCACGATAAAAGCGCCCGGCGCCAAGATAAAGAGGAGCGAGCCGAACTCTTCGGGGAAGAGTCCCAGCGAGAAGATTCTTCCGGTTCCCAGCAGTTCGCGCAAAGCACCCAGCAAGGTGAGGGCAAAGGTGAATCCCAGCCCCATCCCCGCGCCGTCAAAAATAGACGAGATCACGCTGCGTTTCGAGGCAAACGCTTCCGCGCGCCCCAGCACGATGCAGTTCACCACGATCAACGGGATAAAGATCCCGAGGCTGTCGGCCAATGCCGGCACGTACGCGTTCATCAACATCTCGATGATGGTCACGAAGGTGGCGATCACCACGATATAG
>JBBACU010000032.1:0-11854 GCA_041656815.1 Proteiniphilum sp. | reverse complement strand
ATCCGACACTTTATCCGGTTCGACAACTTGGTGCACCACCTGAAATTTTTATCGATGGCTATCGCGGGCAAACCGTTCATGGGAATTGGTCGGAACATGGCATACAAGAAAACAATTTTTTTTGACAGCAAGGGGTTCTCATCCATACTAAATATTGACGGGGGCGAAGATGACTTATTCCTCAACCGGGTTGCCCGGAAAGAAAAAACGGGAGTGGTGCTCTCGATTGACGGTATGGCCGAGACCGATATCGTGGACAGTTTTTCCACATGGAGAGCGTTGAAGTCGAAATACGTCTATACTAAACAGTTTTACAAGGGCTTTTCGGCCCATCTTTTTGGCTGGGAGACCACCTCGAAGTACGCGTTCTACACGCTATTTTCCATTCTCTTGTCCTGGGGCATCATGTCAGGAGACCCTTTCTCGGCCGGGGTGGCCCTGTTACTCTTTCTCACGCGGTTTCTCGTGCAACTTACCACCCTCAACAAAAACAGCCGGATGTTGGACGAGAAAACTTACCATGTGAATCTACTGCTGTTCGACCTGCTTCAGCCCATCAATAACCAGCGATTCCGCAGGTACGCGAACCGTAGAAATATTCGCGATCATTGACCAACAGGTCGACACGCCATTTTGTCAGCGCTATTCGTGCCCTCGGAAATGTTGAGTTAAAGGGGGTTAATCGTCTTTCCTTTGCGTTAAAAGTGTTAAAAGTCATCCTGACACCGCGACAATTGTACGCTATTTGCGTTATATTTGTCGACATACATTGACGATATACACCATAGGGGTAAAAAAATAAATTAAGCGTATGAAACGAGCAGGCAAATCATTAAACGACAGAAGATGATTAAAGCGAGTTCCATATGATACATTTGAACTATTCGCATTAAACCAAACGAGCAGAAGATAAGCTTGCTTATAGTATGCCGTGGTGAGCGAATAGCTAACTTTAGAGAAATAAATAGTTTTAATCATATGAACACTAACAAGACAAAAAACGTCCTTCTTATCGTGTTGGTAGCCGTCGTGAGCTCGATCGTGACACTGCTCGGCTACAACACCATGAACAAGAATAACCGTTTCTTCGGAGGAAACGAGGAGGTCACTTCATCCCAAGAGATTCGTGCTTATGCCAACTCGTTTGACCAAGACAGGAACGTGGTACTGACCAACCTTACCACATCGGAAGGGTATCCCGATTTCACGGAAGCCGCCGCGCGATCAGTGGACGGCGTGGTACACGTGAAAACCAAATCGATCTCCCAGCAGCAATACATTAACCCGTTCGATTTCTTTTTCGGGTTCGGCGACCGATCGCCGGCACAACCGCGCGAACAGGTGGGTTTCGGCTCAGGAGTTATTATCTCGAAAGACGGGTACATCATCACCAACAACCATGTGGTGGATAGGGCCACCGAGGTCTCGGTTTCTCTTAACGACAACCGGGAGTTCACCGCGAAGGTCGTGGGCAACGACCCGCAGAGCGATCTCGCGCTCCTCAAAATAGAAGGAGAAGATTTCCCCTACCTCACCTTCGGGAACTCCGACGCGTTGCAGGTAGGTGAGTGGGTGCTGGCCGTGGGCAACCCGTTTAACCTCACCTCCACCGTTACTGCTGGAATCGTGAGCGCTAAAAACAGGGGCAACGTGATGGGGGGAAGCCTCGGGATACAATCGTTTATCCAGATTGATGCCGCGGTAAACCCTGGGAACAGCGGGGGGGCCCTCGTGAATACGCGGGGCGAACTGGTGGGCATCAACACCGCCATATACTCACAAACCGGGAATTTCACCGGCTATGCCTTTGCCATCCCCATCTCGATCGCTGGCAAGATTGCCGCCGACCTGAAAGAATATGGCGCGGTGCAACGGGCCTACCTTGGAATCTCGGTATTGAACATCGAGGCGGTACGCCGCGACGACCCCGAAAAAGCGAATGAACTATCGCGCTTGAATGGGGTACAAGTAGATGGTTTCTCCGACAGGAGCACCGCGAAGGCAGCCGGCTTGGAAGAAGGAGACATAATCACAGCCATTAACAACGTCCCCATCCGCAATTTTGCTGAACTGCAAAACCAGCTAAACCGGTATCGTCCGGGGGACAGGGTAGCCGTGTCCGTGACCAGAAATGGCAACGAACACACCTACAATGTGGAGCTGAGAAACGAAGAGGGAAGTACCGATATCACCCGGACCGCTGACGCCATAAGCATTTTGGGCGCCACTTTCAGCCCCATTTCAAGCGACAGAAAAAGGCAACTCGGAATTTCCAGTGGCATCGAGGTCGCCAGCGTGGAGTCAAACGGGCTCTTCCGGAAAGAAGGAATCAATAAAGGATTCATCATCATGCGGGTAAACAACACCCCCGTGAATAGCGAGGAGGATATCTCCAAGATTGCGGCAGCCACTCGAAATAGACAAGATAAGGTGTTACTTGTCGCAGGGTTTTATCCCAACGGTAGAACGCAATACATCGCGATCGACCTGTCGCAGCCGTCCCCCCCTCGTTAATAACGGTTAATTTACGATTTTTAAGTAACAAAAACCGCCGGACAAGTGTTTCTATAGCAAAGGAATTAGGTATGAATGCCAAATTCCTTTGTTATATGTTTTCAGGGTGTGTAAGTTTTTCGTCGTGTTTACGAAAAAAATTGTACTTTTGCACCCCCAAACAAAAACGAGTAAAGAATATTCAGAAGAATTAGATAGATATAAATGAGACAATTAAAAATTACAAAATCGATCACGAACCGGGAAAGTGCTTCTTTGGACAAATACCTCCAGGAGATCGGGCGAGAAGACCTGATCACGGTGGAAGAAGAAGTGGAACTGGCCCAAGCCATCAAGAAAGGCGATCGTCAGGCCCTCGAAAAACTCACGAGAGCCAACCTCCGGTTTGTAGTATCGGTAGCCAAACAGTATCAAAACCAAGGGTTGAGCCTGCCCGACTTGATTAACGAGGGCAACTTGGGATTGATAAAAGCGGCTGAAAAATTCGACGAAACCCGCGGATTTAAATTTATTAGCTACGCCGTGTGGTGGATTCGGCAGTCCATCTTGCAAGCACTGGCCGAGCAATCCCGGATCGTGCGACTACCGCTAAATCAAGTAGGCTCCCTAAACAAGATAAGCAAAGCATTTCAGAAATTTGAACAAGAAAACGAACGCAGGCCTTCAGCCGAAGAGTTAGCCAAAGAACTGGACATTTCCGTGGAAAAAGTGACCGACTCCCTGAAAGTATCAGGGCGGCATATCTCCATGGACGCCCCGTTCGTGGAGGGGGAAGATAACAGCCTCCTCGACGTGCTGGTTAATGACGACGCACCCGTGGCCGACCGGACACTCATCAACGAATCACTCCAGAAAGAGATCGACAGGGCGCTGTCAACCCTTACCGAAAGAGAAAGCGACATCATAAAGATGTTCTTCGGCATCGGGTGCCAAGAGATGACACTGGAGGAGATCGGCGATAAATTTCAACTAACCCGGGAGCGGGTACGTCAAATCAAAGAGAAGGCAATCCGTCGCCTCAGACAGGACTCCAGAAGTAAATTACTAAAAAGCTACCTCGGCTAATCTTTTCTGCCCAAGCGTGGGAACCCCAGGAAAGAATGTAGAAAATAGCCTCGAAATGACGCCTTTTGGTGATTTTTTACATAAAAAAGAGTTTATGTGAAAATTAAGTTTTATATTTGCATTTCGGAGTGAATTAACTCAAGGGATATGGAATATTGTTTCCCACTCCAGTCGTGGATTTATGGTAATTTTTCCGAACATTTTTAAAACGGAAACGTTATACATAAACTGAATAAAGAGTACTAACAGCTGGTACACGAGTGACATGACAAAATTATCGAGTTATTGTATAAAAAAATGTTTAATTAGAATTTAAATTTATGAAAAAGTTTAGTTTACTTTTATTCTCTGCTCTTGTCGCGCTTAGCATAAGTGCTCAAGAAGTACAAAACGTTTCTCACGGTACAGTGTACCTGAAAAACAAGGGAAGCGACAACTGGTACATCGGCCTAGGAGGTGGAACCAACCTTTATATGACTCAAGGCGAGAATGATGCCGACGCGAGCTTCGGAGATCGTTTGGGCTGGATGGGTCAATTGGAGATTGGACGCTGGAACTCTCCCAACTGGGGCGCCCGCTTAGTGATTGATGGCGGCCACATTAAACACGTGAATCCTGCCGCTCGCGCTGCAGAACAAAACTGGTTAGGCGGCCACATTGATATCATGTACAACATTATCAACGCGTGGGGCACCTACAATCCTGACAGGGTATACAGCCTTGTTCCCTACTTGGGTATTGGTTACATGTACGGTCTGAACGAAGACTGGAAAAGGCCAAATCCTGACAATGGTCTTTTCAAAAGCCAAAACCAAACGCTTACCTACAACGTGGGTCTGATCAACAACTTCCAACTTTCAAACAGCGTCGCGCTGTTCTTGGAATTAGGATTCAGGCTAACTGACGGCGGCTTCGACGGTGACACCCCCGGTATCGCGGAACACATCTCTTACGATGGTCTCTTCACCGGTACTGCTGGAATCAAGTTTGGCTTGGGTGGCAAACAAGACTTCACTCCTGCCGAGCTGATGGACTACAACCTGATCAACGACCTGAACAGCCAGATCAACAGGCTTCGTGCAGAAAACGAGCAACTGAGACAAAGACCCGAGTCTTGCCCAGACTGCCCCGAAGTACAGCCGACCGTGGTATCTGAAGCAGTATACGTGCCTAACGTGGTATTCTTCCGCATCAACTCTTCAACGATTGACAGAAGACAACAAATTAGCGTACACAATACAGCTGAATACCTCAAAGCTAATTCAGGAGCTAGCGTGAACATCGTGGCGTACGCCGACAGGCAAACCGGTACCCCCGAGTACAACTTCGCGCTTTCTGAAAGACGTGCAAGAGCGGTTGCCGATGCATTGATCAACGATCATGGAATCAGCAGCGATCGCATCTCGATTGACTGGAAGGGTGATACCGAACAGCCATACGCCGAGAACGACTGGAACCGTGTTGCTATATTCTTTGTTGAGTAATAGGAACCGAACCGAATATATTAAAAACATCCCGGCACTCGTTGCCGGGATGTTTTTTTTTTGCCGTATGACAAGGAATGAAACTAATTCTGTTAAGCCAGGTGAGCAGAGCCAAGCTTGCTTGGATTATGTCGTTGCCAGAATTGAAAATGGAGGAGCGAAGGCGACTCAAAATGTCTACTGTAAATGAACTATTCTTTGATATAGATCCGCTTCACTCTCGGGGAAACCGAGGTTAGTATTTCATAAGGTATGGTTCCGATGCTTTCGGCAAGCGCGATGACGGTGAGATCTTCCCCAAATATCACCGCGGTATCGCCCTCGCGCGCCGGAATCCCCGTCACGTCTACCATGCAGAGGTCCATGCAAACATTGCCCACGATGGGGGCAGGATGGCCGTTAATCAACACCCTCCCCTTTCGGTTGCCAAACTGCCGGTTCAGGCCATCTGCATAACCAAACCGGATCGTGGCGATGCGGGAATCGTGGGCAAGTTTCTCGCTCCTCCCGTAACCAACGGTTTCGTTTGAAGGCACCTGCTTCACTTGGAGGATGGTGGTCTTTAAGGTGCACACGTTTTGCAGGCCTTCCAGCCCGCTCGCGCTCACACCGTACAAACCGATCCCCAAGCGAACCATGTCGTACTGGCTTCCGGCAAAACGTTCGATGCCCGCGGAGTTGAGGACGTGCCGGTAAACCGGGAAACCCAGCCCCTGTTCAATCTCGTCCGTGGTCCGTTTGAATGCCTCCATCTGCAAGAGTGTAAACTCGTCGAAAGCCCAGCTCTCGCTCGCGGCCAGGTGTGAAAAAACAGAATTCACCTTGAGCCCTTTCTGGGAACGGAGCAGTTGCACCAATTCGGGGATCTCCTCCGCGAGGAAACCCAGGCGGTGCATCCCGGTGTCGATTTTAACATGCACGGGATAGCCGGTGATGGCGCGCCGCTCTGCCTCCTTGATAAAGGCTCTTAGTATACGAAAATTATATACCTCGGGCTCCAAGTCGTGTGAAAAGAGTTCTTCAAACCCGTTCACCTCCGGGTTTAAGACGATCACCGGGAGGGTGACGCCCTCTTTCCTCAACGCGACCCCCTCTTCCGTCACGGCCACCGCGAGATAGTCGCACCGGTGGTATTGAAGCGTTTTCGCGATCTCAGCCGCTCCCGCCCCGTACGCGTTGGCTTTTACCATGCAGGTAAGCTTCACGCCAGGGGCCAAGCGTGATTTGTAAAAATTGAAATTGTGCACCAGCGCGTCCAGGTCGACCTCCAGCACGGTTTCGTGCACGCGCTCCTCCAGGAGTGCCCCAATCTGTTCAAAATGGTATCTCCTCGCACCCTTGAGCAAGATCAGTTCGTTCTTGAAGTTTTTCCAGGCATTGGATTCCAAGAACTCTTCGGTGGTTTGGAAAAAGCTCTTTTCCTGCATGGCGAACAAGTCGCTGTTCATGCTAATATCCTGTCCAATCCCGATCAGCCGCTGAATGCCGCTCTGCTCCAACATCGCGGCTACCTTCTTGTAGAGAGCCCGGGGCGACACCCCTGTCTGAAGAATATCCGACAGGACCACCGTCTTCTTCAAGGGACGATCCACCCTGCGTTGTTGTTGAAAATCGAGCGCTATTTTGATGGAGTTAACATCGGAGTTGTAGCCGTCGTTAATCAGGAGGCACCCCCGCTTCCCTTGCCGAACATCCAACCGCATGGCAACCGGCTCCAGCAAAGTCATCCTACCGGCTATAACCTTAGGGGCGACATTCAGGTAGAGCGCTACCGCCAAGCAGTTTATGGCATTCTCCACGGACGCGTCGTCGGTAAACGGGAGTTCGAAATCGTAATCAAACTTGAGGAACGAGTAAGCTATCCGGGTGGTTTCTTCTTTTCGTTCAATCCGGGAGATATAGAGATGGGCATCCCGGTTTTTTCTTGACCAGGAGAACGCCTTTTGCGACAACACCATTCGGTCAACGCAGCTTGTTACCAACTCGTTATCTTCATCAAATATCAGCACCGAGCTATTAACGAAAAGATTCAGTTTCTCCAAGCACTTTTGCTGCAAGGAGGTAAAGTTCTCTTGGTGAGCCTCGCCGATCTTGGTCAAGACACCTATGGTGGGACGAATGACCGGTTCGAGCGACTCCATTTCGTCCGGCTGGGAGATGCCGGCTTCGAAAACACCCAGCTCCGTGGTGTCATCCAGTTGCCAGACCGACAGCGGCACACCAATCTGAGAGTTATAGCTCCGGGGAGAGCGCGTAATATTAAAATCGTCTCCCAGCAGCTGGTAGAGCCACTCCTTCACCACGGTCTTTCCATTGCTGCCTGTAATCCCGATCACCGGGATATCAAACCGGGAACGGTGGTTCGCGGCAATTTTTTGCAGGGCCGTTAGCGGGTTTTTCACTTTCAAGAAATTAGCGCCGTGAAATTCCTTCCATTCAGGCAATACCCGCGAGACAACAAAGTTACGTACCCCCGCCCCGTACAGTTCGGGCACAAACAGGTGTGCGTCGTTATTCTTTGTGGTTAACGCGAAAAAGAGGGTCTCCGCGGGAACACTTAACCTGCGGCTATCGGTGAGCAGCCGGGTGATACGCGCCGGGTACAGCGGCGGGGAAACTCCCAGTACAGCGGATATGTCGTGAATTGAATCGCTCATCTCAATTAATTTGCTTTACATACGCGGGCTCATCTTTGAAAAAAGCATTTCGGTTTCCTCATCGCATGAAATCGTGGGATATTTCTGGATAAACGACTCCAGTTTCGACCGGGTGTCTTTCAAAAAATATTGGTATGCCTCGTTTTCCGGATGCAGCGGACGATGCTCGAGCGATTTACGGATGCGGGCCCACTCGGCGTTAATCGTCCGGGTCCTATTCGAAAAAAAAGTTTCTGAAAAACGCTGCCAGACATAATCGATCGCCACGGGGGAGGGATGCAGCATATCATCCTCGTAGAAGCGATAATCGCGCAATTCGTCCATCACCAGTTCATATGCCGGGAAATAAAACACCTGTTCTTCAAATTGCTTCTGCAGTTCATCGATGGCCACGTGGAGAATCGATTTACTCACTTGATTGTCATGCGCCCCATCTTTCCAGTGCCGGACGGGGCTCACAGTGAATATCAGCTTTATAGACGACTGAACCTCAAGCAGCTTACCAATCAGTTCGCTCCACTCTTCCACAATGTCTTCTACCGTCAGGCGTGCCCGATGGAACTCGTTGTCGGGGAATTTGTGGCAATTAGCCGCGATTTCGCCGCTTTCCATCCTCCAAAAGACATAAGCCGTTCCAAACGTAACAAGAACGATGCTGGATTCCCGGATCGCGCGTTTAGCAGCGGTAAAACGCTCCGAGATATTTCGGAGGCAAACCTCCTTATCGTGGGATGAAAACTTGCCGTGATGCATGAAGCTGTGGTACAGCCCTTGGTGCTGCACAAGGTCTGCTTCCGTGAAGTCATTACCCCGCAAGAGCCTTCGAATAGCAGCGGCAATCGAAAACGGATTATACAGGATGCCAAAGGGGTTGGTATCCACGCGAAACTTGTGTTGTTGAAGCTTCCTACCGATGTGAGTGGAAAAACAGGATCCAAAGAGCATCGTACCCGCGGAATGATCCAATTTCACATCCGAAGCAGGTATATCTATATATGTTCTGAACTCCATCCGAATGTATTTTATTGAATTACAAAAATAACAATAAACAAGCTGACAAGAAAATCGAAGGCGACTTTTATAAAATAATGGGAAAACGGGAAATAATGGAATAAGGACTTTCGAGAAAAAACGAATAAATCAATCGTGTATATCGTGTATTTTGAAGTTTACAAAATAGGAAGGCCTATAAAAAAGGAAAGGTTGTCTCACGACAACCAATCTTCATTGTTAACCTTAAATCTAATACCATGAAAAACACGTTGCAAATATAAGGGTTTTTCCAATACCAACCACCATTTTCGATAACAAAAGCAACATATTTTGCACAGTTTAACCAAAAAGGGACGCTTTAAACAGATTTAAACGGGAAAACAGGCGGGACAATGAAAAATTCACGGGGACATTTCCAAGCGCGGCCGCCGGTCAAATGGTGTCGAGCCCTCATTTTTAATCGATGTAAAGCACCAGCCCCTTCAGGTATTCCCCCTCCGGATGGTACATGTTCACGGGGTGGTCTGCCGGCTGCGTCAGTTGATGAAGCAACCGCGCGCCTCTTCCCGAAATAGCCGCGGCACTGAATACTGCCATTCGGAATTGCTCCTTGGTAATGGCTTGCGAACAGGAGAAGGTAAAAAGGATCCCCCCGGGCGCGATCTTGTTGATGGCAGCGA
Source organism: Proteiniphilum sp. (assembly GCA_041656815.1). Lineage (GTDB taxonomy): Bacteria > Bacteroidota > Bacteroidia > Bacteroidales > Dysgonomonadaceae > Proteiniphilum. The sequence goes on along the minus strand of JBBACU010000032.1, from coordinate 2,461 downwards.
GGTTTAGCTTCTTGTATCCTTGCAGGGCATTGTGCACGGCTCCCCGCCGCTTCGCGAACGCGGGAGGATCCAGCACCATGAGGTCGTACTTGCCTTCGGGCACCTCCCTCAAGAACTTGAATGCATCCTCGGCGTAGGACGTATGGCGCGGCTCTTCCCCAAAATTCAACGCGATGTTCTCTTCCGTTACCGATATAGCTTTCGACGAACTATCCACCGAGTCGACAGCGGCCGCGCCCCCTCGCAACGCGTACACCGAGAAACCTCCGGTATAACCAAACATGTTCAGCACGCGGCACCCGGGGGCGTACTGTTCCAACAGTGAACGGCTCTCTCGTTGATCGATAAAAAAGCCGGTTTTTTGCCCTTTCATCCAGTCGACGTGGAAACGCAGCCCGTTTTCGATGGCTATCTCTTCCGCGCCTGCTCCCCCGAACAGGTAACCGTCTCCCGCGAGGATGTCGGCCTTGTACGGTAGCGTTCCTTCCGATTTGTAGTAGGCATGCTTTAAGGAGCCCGACGGGTAAACCTCCTTTAGCGCTTCCGCGATTAATGCTCGATCGTTATGGATTCCCACCGAGTGAGCTTGTATCACCGCGGTGGCCCCGTAGATGTCGACAATCAACCCGGGCAGGCCATCGCCTTCCCCGTGGATCAAACGATAGATCGTGTTGTTATCGCGCAGTAGGCCGAGGCGTCGTCGCAACGCGTAGGCCGCAGAAATCCGCCGCGTGTAATAGGCCGCGTCCACGCGCGTCTCTTCAAACGACATAATGCGCACCGCGATACTGCTTGGCTGGTAATGCCCTACTCCCAAGAAAGTTCGGTTGGACGCCGACACGCGTACTGTGTCGCCCTCTTCGAGCCCTTCCGGCAAGGCAGCAATGGCACCGGAGAATATCCAAGGGTGGAATCGCTTCACCGATTCCTCCTTTCCCGGTCGTAACACTATTTCTTTATACGGGTACATGCGGGACTGATTTGATGATGTATTGATTTGATGATTTTAAACACATTGACTTCGTCCATTTTCTGTCGTCATTCGGCAAAGCTCAAACAAGTTTGGCTATGCTCTCGTTCCTAAGAAAATTGGCACATTAATCACATTAGCACATTAGCACATTAGTCACATTAGCACATTAGTCACATTGGCGCCACCCACTTCATCGGGTTCACGCGAGATAAGTAATTGTAAATACGCAGGCAGGCCCACGCGTCAATCGCCGCGTAGGATTGTTGGGCGGGGCTAAGGACAGGCGCTTCCCAGTTGGAAAGCCGCTGGTTCTTGGAGATTTTTTTTCCAAACAAGATGGCATAAATCTTCTGTAGGCTATTCACCTCAATCCCAAACTTGTCCACGTATGATTGAAGGTCGATGAAATTCTCGGGAAGCTGTCCCGACCGTTTTCGGATCGCGGCAAAATCGTCGCGTAGCGACAACCCGATCTTTCGAATCGCGGGATTCCCGATAATATCTTCCAACATATCGGGGTATCCAATCCGGTTCAACCTGAAAAGGAAACATTCCTGTTCCGTGGCAAGTTGCATCAGCGCCACTTTGTGAACCTGACCTCGTTTAAACGCGGGTTTTGTCTCGGTATCGAAGCCCAGCATGGGCTGGGTGGCGAGGTAAGCCACTGCTTCAGGCACCTGCTTCAGCTGATCTATCACGTGAACGGTGCCTTCGAACGTCTCTTGCTCTAACTCCGCGATCTGCTCTTTTGTTATTGTTAACCCCACGGCTCCTCCTCGATTAAAGCATCTCCGTCCAACATGCCCCACTCCCTGCTTTTGAGCAGGTGTAAGGGACGCAGCACGTTCACCAGCCGTTGCCCCCAGTAGGTATAAAAGTGCTCCATGCACTGGTGCAACGCGTCGTTCATCTGATCGGATAACTCGAACTGATATACCGACACCAGGTTCCGAATGTCCTGGTAAATATCGGCGATGCTTTCCGACACGAAAGCTGAAACGGGGGTATCGCTATACTTCATCTCTTCCATGAAAACCTCCAAAAAGATGTTTTCATCTCCCATGATCTCCTCCACGCGGAGCGCGATGCGGTTGTAATCTTCTTCCCGCACGAACGTGGGCACCTCGTGCACGCCCAAAGGGGTCGTTTGGGGTAACAAAGAGGCCTTCACGTACAAGAGGGGAAGTATTTTCAACATCCTGTCCACCCACTCCCCTCGCTTGAGCGATGCTTCTTCTTCCAAGAACGCGCAAAATTCCACGCCCACGGTCACGAAGTCGATCACGTTATTGTTGTATATAATCTTATCGTTTTCTGATTTTTCCATTATCTCATACGTATCTTACTTTGTACAAAAGTAATGAAAGCCGAGCACAGTGCCAAGCTTGCTTGAGCAATGCCGAGGCGCATCTTACTTTCTGCAAAAGTAATGAAAGCCGAGAGGCAAGGTGAAAGCTTGCTTTCAAACTTGTCCGAGGCGCATCTTAC
>JBBACU010000031.1:0-11908 GCA_041656815.1 Proteiniphilum sp. | reverse complement strand
GCCGGCCGGCATACCGTTCTCTCACGTCGAACAGCCCCACGCTCTCCAGCATCTCGTCCACCGCTTGGCGTCGTTTCTTACGGTTGTTCATGCCTGACAAACGCGCGGCATAGTCTAAAAACTCGTAGGTTTTGTACTTGGCGAAAAAACGAAAATCCTGGGGCAAGTAGCCGAGGATCCCGCGTACTTCTTTTCGTTCTTTCAAGAGGTTATAGCCGAACACGTCGACCTCTCCCGACGTTGGCTCCATAAGGGCCACGAGGATTCGCATGAGGGTGGATTTTCCTGCCCCGTTGGGGCCCAATAATCCAAACATACCCGTCGGGATCTCCAGGTTGATATTTTTCAACGCGTGGTTCCCGTTCGGGTATATTTTGTTCAGCGACCGTATCGATATACTCATTGGTAATTTTCCCTACATATGAAGATATAGAGATAAGACGCTTTTTTTTACAAAGGTTTAAAAAAGCACCTATTTTTTTATCATTTCAGGAAAATCTATCGCATTCGCCGGTTTAGTTATCGTTGGAAAAGGAATAAGGAAGATCTTCTTTCCGGGTTCCTCGCTGCTTGTTGGGTTGCGCGTTCATTCTGAACGTGATTTCCCCCCCTTTCATCAGGTCGTCGTGCGTGAGGTAGTTTTTCGTGTATCTCTTCCCATCGAGGGTCATCTCTTCGATGTACCGGTTTTCCTTCGCGTTGTTTGTTGATTTAATCTTCAAGGTTTTCCCGTTCTCCAGGTCGATCTCTACCGATTTGAAGAGGGGAGAGCCCAAGATATACTGGTCGCTCCCGGGGCAGACGGGGTAGAACCCCAACGCGGAAAAGACGTACCATGCCGACGTTTGTCCGTTATCCTCGTCGCCGCAATAACCATCGGGGGCGGCCGAATAGAGTTTATCCATGATCTCCCGGGTCCAGTATTGGGCTTTCCACGGTTCTCCCCCGTGATTATAGAGGTAAACCATATGCTGGATCGGCTGGTTTCCGTGGGCATATTGTCCCATATCCATCACCTGCATCTCGCGCATCTCGTGAATCATCCGGCGGCTCTTCATTCCTTCCAAACCGGGAATCACGAAAACAGAATCGAGCATGTTGACAAATTCCTCTCGTCCTCCCATCAGGTTGATCAGTCCTTGCGCGTCATGGAAAACCGACCACGAGTAGTGCCAGCTATTTCCTTCGGTAAAATCACGGCTCCAGTCGGTCGGGTTGAACGAATCGGAAAACGAACCGTCGTCAGCGCGTCCTGCCATCAATTTATGCTTGGGGTAGTACAGGTTCTTGTAATTCATTGCCCGCTCGCCGTAGACAGCTATTTCGGACTCCGGCTTCCCCAGTGCCTTGCCAAGGCTATAAATGGTCCAGTCGTTATAGGCATACTCCAAGGTGCGGGCCACGTTCTGGCTGATTCCCACGTTATTGGGGATATACCCGTACTTGTTGTACTGTTCATACCCGGTACGCCCGGATGCTGCCACGGTGGGGTGCACATTGTTGGCGCCATGCTTGAGCGCTTCCCACAGCGTCTCGATATCGTATCCCCTCAACCCTTTTATATAGGCGTCGGCCACCACCGAGGCGGAGTTATTGCCCACCATGATGTTCCGGTGTCCCGGGCTGGCCCATTCGGGGAGGAAGCCGCTTTCCTTGTAGGCGTTCACCAATCCCTCCTGCATTTTCACGTTTTCGGAAGGGTAGACAAAGTTAAGGAAGGGGAACAGGCTCCGGAAGGTGTCCCAGAAGCCGGTATCGGTAAACATGTAACCGGGAAGCACTTCGCCATTGTAGGGGCTGTAATGGTAAATATTACCATCGGCATCGATCTCGGAGAGGTTTCTCGGGAAGAGTAGCGTGCGGTAGAGGTTGGAATAGAATGTCCGGAGGTTGTCGATGTTATCGTCCTCCACGCGGATTCGTCCCAGCACTTCGTTCCAGCGTGCTTCTCCTTTTTTCATGATGGTTTCAAACGAATCGTCTCCCAGCTCCTGCACGTTGAGCAGTGCCTGTCCTTCGCTGATAAAAGAGGACGCGACTTTGGCGTACACCTGCTCCTTCCGCGAAGTTTTGAAACCGATGACCGCGCCGGCATGATTCCCGGCAAATTCTTTCTCGTTCTCCGCGATTTCGCCGTCTTTCACGGCCGCTACATACGTGAACGGTTTATCAAAGACAATCACGAAATAGTTTTTGAAGTTATCGGGTACCCCCCCGCTGTTACGTGTTGTATATCCCACGATCTTTTGCTCTTCGGGGATAATCCGGATCGATGAACCTTTGTCGAACGCGTCGACAACAACATGGGCGCTGTCGCTCTCGGGAAAGGTAAACCGGAACATGGCGGCTCGCTCCGTGGGGGTAATCTCGGTGGTCACGTCGTAGTCGGCCAGGTAGACCCGGTAATAGTGGGGTTTGGCAATCTCCGCCTTGTGTGAGAACCAGCTGGCGCGCTCTTCCTCGTCAAAAACCGGTTTCCCGGTGAGGGGCATCAGCGAGAACTGGCCGTAATCGTTCATCCACGGGCTGGGTTGATGGGTTTGCTTGAATCCCCTGATCTTATCGGCATGGTAGGTGTACATCCACCCGCTGCCCATCTTTCCGGTTTGCGGCGACCAAAAGTTCATTCCCCACGGGAGGGCGATCGCGGGATAGGTGTTCCCCGTGGAGAGTTCATACTTTGAGTCGGTACCCACCAAGGTGCTCACGTAATCAACCGGGTTGCCGGGTTGTGCGCCTGCTCCAAGGACCATCCCCAGAAAAAAAACGACACTCGATAATAGGACTTTCTTCATACTGAAATCGTGATTTTATAAAATTGTTAAACCGGCATATTACCCTGTCCGTAATATGCCGATCTAACAATCGATGATTTATTCAAAGATAATTATTTTTTCAGAATACGATCATCACTAATGACGGGGATGATGGTAATCGTTAATCCCACACGATGGCCTGATCTTCATCGGGTATTTGGGTATTGATTTGCCGCTGCAATGCCAACGATCCCGACACACTATAATCAATCTGAAGGCCATCTACCGTTGTATAATCGGTATATTCATACTCGATATCGAGTATAATATTTCGGTACATCAGGTAAGGCAGGGTCTCATCCATTCTCTCGGTGATCGAATAGACAGGCGTGCCTATCACATTCAGGTTGATGGCAGGATTATCGGAATAGATCGTCAGTGTTTGTTCTTCATCATCATTGAATCGTACATATATTTTATAGTGCTGGCGGTCTGTCCGATCTTCATCAACCAGTCCCGCGTAAAAGAAAACGGTATTTTCATCCACCACGTAGGCCACTTTGTTATCGGTGGATATACCACCGGTTGAACTTCCTTTAAAATAGACCATAAACGCGGTAGAGCTATAATTTCCCGAGTAATCGTTGAATGGAAACACCCGCAATAATGCTTTCCGATAGTCCTTTCGTTTATTTACCTGATAGTTGCCATCCGGAGAGTCGAGTATGGTGATGGGAAGCACCCATTTGTCCATCAAGTCCAGGTCAGCAAATGAGAATGTGATCGGCAGTAGCCCGGTATTCCCTCCCGCCGAAATATTGGCTGTTTGAGGCATTGAAAAATATTGAGGAGAGAGCTCCTTATAATACAACTCGGTACGGGTGCTGAAGCGCTCTTGGTTCAACGCGACCAAGGTGTCGGGATCCAATGCCACACTCACGGCTATATTCCTCTCATTCTTTGTAGAGCCGCTGACAATCAACGGAAGCTGATAGGTAACCTCGCCGTCTCCCTTGTACCGCAAGTAGATGGGCGTTACCCCTTGCGCGTTGGGAGAAGCTTTGAAAGAGACCAGGTTCACGAATTGCTCCTCTTCCCAATCCTTGTTACACGACACACATGCTACAATGACGGCCGTGATCAAAAATATACTATTTATTTTCATACGATTAATTTATTTATTCATTTAGTCTCCATACGTCCAACCCGGGTTTTGGGTCAAGCGATGATTTCTTTTTAATTCCGTGTGCCCGATAGGCCAGAACCACATTTTCTTGGAGAATGTGGTCGGCAGCGAGGTTACCACTACCGGCGTATGGAAGATATCCCGTTGCTCAACCGTGGCGTACACGTTGTAGCCATAGATAGGCATTGATTCTTCCACCGGCGCGTCCATCCAGCGGCGCAAATCGAAATAGCGATGACCTTCGGCCATCAATTCAATTTGGCGTTCACGTTTCAACGTGGCACGGAATTCATCCTGATTGCCATATACCGTCGCGTCATAATCGGGCAATCCGGCCCTGATACGTACCGGGCGGATGCCTTTCTTCATTTCATCTATATTCCGGCTAATGGTATAGGTTCTACTTCCATCCCATGATTCAACGCTATGATTTTGCGTCAGCTCATTCAACGCCTCGGCATACATAAGCAGCACATCGGCATAGCGGATAGCCGGTTCGGTTTTGTCTACAATGTTACCGGTACTCTGGTTCAAATAAGTATCTTCCGGGTGTATATATTTCATGATGCCGATACCTGTACGAAGCCAGGCGGTACCATTGGAGTACCCGCTTGCCGCGCCGCGGTAGTAAAACACCTGCTGGTTTCTCTTCTCCTCGAGGGTTTCGTTCAACAGGTACCAAAATGCGCCATTGTAAGCCACCGATGCATAAAAACGGGGCTCCCGGTCGGCAAATTGCAGGGAAACACCCGCTTTCAACGGTTTGTATCTTTCAAGGCTGGCCGCGTCATTCCCCACATATCCAGTAACACGTGCGCTGCCGTCTCCGCGGCCGATCTCCCGGTCTTTACCGGGCACGTTGGCTCCGTCGTTCATATAATAAGCATCCGCTTGTTTCAAGGTGATCCCGTGTGTATTATTCCCCGATCCCTCAACCGGTAATTGGTGCACGATCATTGTGTTCATGCCCGGACCGCCTACCACGTTCTGGCCGCGGGTAAAGATAAGTTCATTATTTCCATGCAGTGATATAGAACCATTGAACAGCGTGCGATACGACTCGAAAGGATCGATATTTCTCCAACCGTTTGGCCAATCGGCATTGGCGAACTCTTTATTCTCGGGTGTCACGGGAGGATGGATGGTAGCTGGGTATCCCTGCACCTCACTGACCCTTACCCCTGTCGTGTAGAGGTCATACACGCCCAGTTCCATCACGTCCCGGGCCGCCGCCGCGGCCTTGGCCCATTTCGATTCGTCGTAAGTGCCCGACAGCAAGGGTTGTCCCTCATCATCGAGCAGTTCAGAGACAAGGCTTCCTGCTTTGCCGTTCGCCAACGGGCTCGCGGCAAACAACAATACCCGGGCGCGCAAAGCCAACGCCGCCCCGCGGGAAGGACGCGCCGTGCTCAGCTGGTCTTGTTGCAAAGGCAAATCCTTGGCGGCAAGCAGCAATTCACTGGTGATAAAATCGGCGCACTCTTCGTAGGTATTGCGAGGCACGGCCACTTCCTCATAGCTCTGCATGTAATCAATCCCTTCGTCCGGTAAAATAGGCACAGGCCCAAACAAACGAAGCAAGTGCCAGTAGAAATATGCCCGGAGGAAGCGCGCTTCGGCTTTCGTGGTTGCTATCTCATATAAGGACATCTCCTCATTCATATGGATATTCTGTATATAAATGGAAGCTTGCCGGATGCCTTTGTACGCGTCTGACCACACGTTGGTGGTTATATTGCTTATATTACTGGTATTGACAGAAGATGTGCCCAAAGTCCCCGCTTCGGAATACTCCCCGTTCTTCCACATTTTATAGGCGTCGGTACGGTCACCAAAATAGATGTCGTCGGCAAAATTGAATGGGACCCACTCTTTGCTGGCCACGTCAGAAAGGTATCCATGACCAAGGTAATAGTACGCGTTGGCCAACCACTCCCTCGAGTAATCCTTACTTTTGAATACATCTTCAACGGAGAGGCGATCCTGAAACAGGTAATCGGAATCCAAGTAGTCGGAACAAGAGTGCAATGAGACAAGGGCTCCTATGGAGATTGATATAATAATAAATAAATGCTTCATAATGATCTTACATATTAATAGTTAAACCTAACGTAAGGACTTTGGTCAACGGGTATCTTATGCCATCTGAACTTACCATTTCGGCATCCCACAATTTGAAACTCGAGAATGTAAGCAGGTTTGTGCCGATAAAAAACACCCTCACGCTATTCGCGTTGAATTTATTGGAGAACTGCTTGGGTACGTTATATCCTATCTCTACTGTTTTCAGACGCAGGTAGGCGCCGTTACGCAGCCAGTAGGTAGAGGCCTGGTAGTTATTGGCATTCCCTCCATAGCTCAACCGGGGGTATTCGGCCTTCGGGTCCTCGGTGGACGGATCCCCGGAGATATCGGCAGATATCCAGCGGTTAGAGTTCGCCATATCTGTAAATACATTTCCCCATCCCGTGGTTGACCTGAACATGTATACATTGGAGCCATTGATAAAAAACGAGGATCTACCCGCCCCCTGAAACAGCACGCTTAGATCAAACCCCTTCCATTGCGCGGACATACCCATTCCATACATGAGAGTTGGCCTCGTGGTAGACCCGATAGCCACTCTGTCGTTATTGTCTATAACGCCATCGCCATTCACATCTTGGTACTTTATATCACCGGGCATTACCGTCTGATTCGAGTCGAAATTCTGGGCAGGGCTATTGCGGATATCATCATAATCCTTGAACAATCCCAGCGCGATCAATCCCCTTGCCTGATCCATCATATAGCCTTTTTCCATCAGGTAAGAGTAATAATTGTTCTCTTCATCTTTCTCCAGCACCTCGTTTCTCGCGTACGTGGCATTACCTCGTATCGTAAGGTTCACATCTCCTACTTTGTGTAAAAACTTAAAATTACCATCAAACCCCCGGTTCCTGGTTTTCCCCACGTTGGCGTAAGGATTATTGCTCAATCCCAGCGTCAACGGGAGATAGTTACGTCTCATGAAGATTCCCTCCACGTAATCATCGAAATAGTCGGCGGTAAGAGAGAGCTTGTCGTTGAATACCGATATGTCGACACCAATATCTGTCTTGGTAGAGACCTCCCACGAGATTGTGGGTGAAGCCAATTCCGACATATACAAACCGCCAAAATTATTTACTCCGCCATTCACATCCGCATACCTATACCCATCTGTAGTGGAGATGGTATATAGATAAGGGAAACGGGTGTTCAAGTTGTCGTTCCCCACTTTCCCGTATGAAAAACGCAGCTTCAACATTTCAAGCCAGTCCACGTTGTCTTTTATAAAGGACTCTTCCGCGATATTCCATCCTCCCGAGTAGGCGGGAAAAAAACCAAACCGATGGCCTGAAGCGAAGTTTTCCGAACCGGTATACCCAAAGTTAAATTCAAGGAAGTAACGGTACTGGTAGCGATAGGTAAGACGTCCGGCCAGACTCTGGTTACGAAGCGCGATTCCATTCTTGAAGTCACTACCGATATCCACGGTCTGTATTTTTGCTGATTGGCTATACCTCACGGTTGAACCTAGATGATGGTCACCGAAACCGCGATCATAATAGAGGTTTGCCTCGAGAAATTCATTGCGTCTTCCTTCCGAAGTACTTCTCTGGGTCATCTCCACCAAGTTGGTAACACGCCTGTATATAATTTCTCCATTATTCCGGAAGCGCTCGGCTCTCCATTGTTCCGGCATCTTTTCACGAATTATTTCACTCTTATTGTCTGTATCGTACCCAAATTTCCCTGTGAAATGTAGCCCTTTGGTAATGAAACCCAAGTCTTGTTCAAGGGTAAGGTTTGTTTGAATCTTATTTCTCCAGGTCTCTTGATAGCCGGTCATAGTAGACAAAACCCAGGGATTCGCACGATCCCCCCCGCCAAACGCCGGCACGTATCCATTCGAGTAAAGCACCGGGCTGGACACAGGATTGTATCCCATAAGCGAGTTCCAGATATATTCACTTCCCAGTCCGGCATCATTGAACTTCTCCAACGTGCCGGCTATGCCCACCTTCAGTTCGGTGGTACTTGTAATATCGATATCGGTATTCATGCGATAGTTCCACCTTTTGTAGTTGGCATTGGTATCGTAATCTTTCAACGCCTCGTCTACCTTGTACATCCCTCCTTGGTCGAGGTAGCTGCCCGATACGAAGTAGCGGGCAGTATTACCTCCCCCGCCCAAGCTCAAGGATGTGCGGTAAGTCATCGCGCCATCTTTCAACAGCACGTTCCTCCAGTCCACGTTTGGATACAGGTCCGGGTCTAATCCCATACGCATCAATTCTATCTCATCCGGTTGATAAAGCACTTCTTGGTTACGGGTGGTCCTCGCCTCGTTCACCAGCGTGGCATACTGTACACCATCCACGAATTCGGGCATTTTCGTGAGTTGGCTGTACATCGTTTCCACCTTCCCATTGATGTTTATCTTTCCTGAACTACCGCGTTTGGTATTCACCAGGATCACCCCATTTGCTCCTTTCGACCCATAGATAGCGGTAGCCGACGCGTCTTTCAACACGGAGAACGATTCCACGTCTTCCACGTTAATCTCGTTCAGGTCTCTTTCAAAACCGTCTACCAACACGAGTGCCGAGGCATTTCCCCCGAAAGTGGATATACCGCGAATCCAGAACTCGGCGGTACTCCCGGGTTTCCCCGATGTTTGCATGGCAATAATCCCCGGCACGTTCCCGGCCAAGGAATTCGCTATATTTCCCGATGGGTTCGCCATGAGGGTTTGCACCTCCACGGTGGCGATCGCGCCGGTCACGGTCAGTTTTTCCTGTGCCCCGGTAGCCGTTACCACCACTTCTGACAAGAGGCTCCCCTCAGACTCTAGCATAGTAATGTTAAGCACCTTATCGTCTTTTATCAACACCTCTTGTGTCTCGAAACCAAGATACGAAAAGACCAACTGCTGATAGGTGCTTACCCTGACTCTATATCTTCCGTCAATATCTGTAACGGTTCCCAGACCCGGAGCATCCTTGACCGAGATATTAACCCCGATCAGCGGCTCATTGGTGTTATCGACCACGGTACCTGTCACTTCGATGGCTTCCTGCGCCAGCACGCTGATGGAGAATCCAAGGAACAACAAACATACGATTAAATATCTTTTCATATGATTTTTTATTTTTTCTTGTTGGCATATGGAACCTTTGATGAGCAAAATAATCATTAAACACCCAAAGGGAATCATTATTCTACTCATGTCGGTTTCATAATTCATCTGTATTTTTTAAACTCCGCACACTTAATTGCTTTAATTTGGTATTAATCATTTAATTAATCTTCCCATGCTATTTTGCGCACGCGATGATTGCTCGTATCTCCGATATAGAAAATATCGTTCACATCATCGTACGCGATGCCTTCCGGACTGTTGAAGCGCGCCTCTTCACGCAAGTCTCCGTCCACATATCCGTGTACTGAATTATCGGCGCTCACGCTTCCACGTCCGGCAAACGTGGAAACAAATCCTTCGGGGGTCACCACTCTTACACTATGATTTCCACGGTCACAGAAGTAAAAATCATATTCATCTTCCCTCCCGGCATAATCGGGATTTTTCACAAATACTCCTTGGAAAGGTGAGTGCAGGCGGGCTCTTTTACCCACACCATCGGCCCAGCCCCGATTGTTTGGGTTTGGGTCCCCGCAAAACACGTAAGGGGTTGTAAACATTTTGGTCTGCCAGTTATAGTCTGTCCTCATGATAGTTCCCTTGTCTGCAAGGCAGAGGTATGCATAATTACCCGTGGGGTGTATCACTATTTTGAAGTCTGTATTAGTGGACTGCACTTGGAATAACGCGGGACTCGTCACGCCCGTGTTTATGTCGTAACGATAAAAGCTGCCACTTTCCGATTCACCCAGGTATAACTCTCCGTTTACCGGATGAACGGCAGATCCGCTACATCTTCTTGTCCCGGTTATAAGAAACGGGGAACTCTTGAACTGGTTATTCCTAGTAAGGATAGCGTTACTTTGAGGCGTGCTGCTGCGCCATGTGGAGACAACCATGGTATCGCCCGTGAGCGTCCAGGAAATAGAACGCATACGATACATGACTCCGCCAAGTCCCCCATCCACATAGAGCGTGCTCAGGTATTTATTCTTCAGGTCTATCAGACGGGCCGCCGTTTGGTCGCCTACCAAGTAGAGGTGGTCCGGATTTTTGGGATCAAACGACAACCAGCCTATTTTCGCGATTCCCCCGGCATTCCCAAAAGGCCCGTCTATGATCTCGTATTCCCCTCTCTCATCCACATGTCCCACCAAGGTAGTGACAAGCCGTTTTGTCACATATTCAAATTTGGCGGATGCGGTTGTTCTTGCCTGTTCCATTCCCTCGTCGTTATAGATAATGACTTCAATGGTACCTTCACTGGCCTTTTTGGGGACCACCACGTATAGATAGGAGCCATTTGCGCCTACAACGGTAGCCCTGGCGCCACCAACCGTAACCACTATATTATCGGCGTTCGTGCCAAAATTTTGGCCTGTCAATACCAGGCGAGTGTTCGCCCCTCCCATTTCGGGAGAGAATGAAGAGATAGAAATGGGTTTACCCGGATCGAAAACCGCTCCATTTTCCCCATCGCTACAACTCCCGAAAAAGAAGATTATCAGTACCAGCGCAATCCATTGGACACACCGGTTCTTATCATTCATGATACATTTCGTTTTCATAATGAATGCTGTTTAAATTTTAGTTATTGAACGTGTTTTTTGCAATTAGTTTTCTCTATCCAACTCATATTTTGCAAGGAGCGCGTATTCCGAGGCAAAGGCCAAAGCAAACATTCCCCTTACATTATTTTCACTTTCGTTATTACTCCAACCCAATAATAAATCAGAGGGAAGAAAACCGTTGTATAGAAATTTTTCATACCCGTGGTCGAGGTTCTTCTGGAAACTATCCAGGTAACCACCCACTGCATTATACGACGGGTAGACATCGAGGTAGCCGCGCATCAACACCCCGTTGAACCAGTTGCGATGGCCGCTGAGGTCGTACGTGTAGAACCCGGGCACTTTAGTACCCAGTTCGGTAAAATGATCGAAGCTGGCATCCGACAGCGCGATGGCATCATCCAAGTAGCGGTTATCACCCGTCACGCGATACAAGTCGGCCGCCCCCGAGAGCATGGTGCCGCTGTTGTAAGTTATGGGCGGCCCCGCGTTCTCTGGCAGGGGAGCGTGCTTGCGATATTCCACCCCGTTGATGGTTTCGTAAGCGACTTGTCCGCCCCCACCCCGCATATCGTTGTACACACCCGACGCGAGCAACAAGTGATCCTTCTGCCAATCATACACTTTCTTGGCGAAGGTCAGGTAGTAGTCGCTTTTCTTCATGGTCGCTTTCACACGACGCTTATCCGCAGTGATGTACAGGTACTCTATCTCATCGTCTTTCCCGTCATACAATTCCGCCAGCCATACCAGCGGGCTAATAAACGGGCCATTGCTGCACGCGTGCTTCGAGGTATAACCGGGGCCCCAGGTAATGCCTCCATGTTCGTTACCATCTCCATCGAGTGTACTATCCCATCCATCCAGGATATACGCGGTAAGGTATTCAGCTTCGATCAGGTAGACGATATCGCCGGTTAAATCATACGCTTTCAACAGCTCCCGCACTAACCACTGCTGATCATCATACACGTTTCCTCTATTATTGGTTCCCACGACATTGGCCTTGCCTTTCACGCTTCCCCGGGGCACGGCATACACGCTCCAACTCCTTGTTTGCGTATAGGAAGTCAGCGTGAACGAACCCTTGTAATAGGCAGCATTTCTATAGAGTTTTGACAACAAGCTGGCATAGCGGCTGTGATGCGCGTCATACAACTCCGAATTGCCATACTCCCTGAACGCCTCCAATCCTTCCATCACCACGTTGACCGCTTCAATGGCACTG
>JBBACU010000030.1:0-11962 GCA_041656815.1 Proteiniphilum sp. | reverse complement strand
CTACCCGGGGTGGGGAGGCAGCTAAAAAATGGGAGTCCTCTTTTGTGGTTCGAACACCCCTGTATTGCTGCAACAACAACGCGATGGTTTGAAGCGTTTTGCCCAGTCCCATATCATCGGCAAGACAACCGCCGAACCCGCGTTGCTGAAGGTTCATCAGCCACTGGAAACCGGTAAATTGATAGGGCCGCAACGTGGCATTCAGGGCTTCCGGCACCGGAGTTGCAACAAGTTGTCCACCTTCTTCCTGTTCGAACTTTTGTTCACTGAAAGCACCATTCACTGCCAACTGTTTCAAGCGGAAATGATAACGGGGCAGCCGGACGCGGCTACCGGAAACTTTACCAAAACTGAACATTTCACCGAAGCGGGAGAACCACTCCAAAGGAAGCACCGCGACACGGCCGTCGGGCAGTGCAAATTCGCGGGTGCCCTGCAATAGATGCCTCCGAAAACGGGTAAAAGGGATCTCCACCTCCCCGAAGCGTACCATGCAATAAAAATCAAACCAGTCTATTCCTTCGTTCACCTCGATTTGCAGGCTGATTTCTCCCGTGTAATAGGCCTGTTTACCCATAGCCTGTTTCACGGTAAAGTTGTGCTCCAATAATTCACCGTTCTGATTAATCCATTCGATTATTTGAAGCGAATCGGGCCCCGCTTGCCTTTCGTCCCCAGCCGCGGCATCAGCCAACACATTAGTCGCTGCATCAGCGGCTGCGTTCGCCACCACGAATTGACCGGATTTGGAGAGGGACAATCCCGCTTCCAGCAGAAGTTGGACGCGCTCCCTCTCCCATTCCCTCTCGCGATAAAACCAGCCAATCATGAATTCTCCTTCCTCCTCTATTGCCTCCACCTCCTTCTTGTACGGCTTATCGGGCGCGAAACGATGTTTCCCGTAATGAAATCGGAGCGAGAGGACCGGCCGCAAATCGAAGTCCGTCTCCAAGGTCAACACGGCTTCGGGACGATACTCTTGTCTAAAAACAGGAATTCCTTCGGTAACCACGGTATAGTTTTTCACGCACGGTACCACGAAGGAGCGCATGTATTCGGGTATGCTACGAGGGGGAATTTCAATGTACGGTTTCTTGAAAAAGGGACGAAGCTTTTTTTCATCCACGTCCACGAAATGGTGAAGCTGTCTACCGATAACCACCACGGCGGGATTCGACACGAGCTGCGCGTGGAACTGCTCGAAAAGGTTCACGTGCTCTTCTCCATTTTGAACCTCGGCGTGATAGGTGAAAGCCTCCCGATTTCGAAAATGAAAAATCATTGACGAGGGTTCATTCAACACTTCCAACCGTTGGTTCAAGCGAAAATCGCGCACATTGATTTTTTCACGTGAAAAGAGCGGGGTCCCCACCTTCCGCGCAAGCTCGATCAGGCTGTTTTGCCTCTTTTCGATAAAGGGCCGGATATAGGTTTCAATGGTGGCGGACGTGACTTTCTGTAGGAAGTCCTCCTCTTTCTCTTCTTTCGAATAAGATTTCATCAAGGCGCGGTCGGAATAACGCTCCCCCAACCGGACTATCTCCTGCTCTTCTGCCCGCAACGAGTGATAGGTAGGTGAGGTGACTCGGGCCACCTCGGTCATCGTGTACACCTCCGCATCGGGGTTATAAGAAGCAAAGAGGGGCTGAAGTAGGTAACCAAAACGCGGGTGATGAACTAACGTGATAACAAGCAAATCGTGCATGGCGGGAATAGAAATTTCAGAGTGAGCGATTTTTCGTGTAAGCGATCACCATCATGATCTCGATTTGAGAGAAATCGAACTGCAACGTGTGGTACATTGATTCGTCGGGAGAACGGGCCTGGAGCTTCTCTTCGGCCAGGCGAATCCTATCACGCGAAATAAAATCGACCGCGTCCAGTTCTCCCTTTTCCACGTACTTTGCCAAGTGCGTGCCGATGGTGGAGACAGCCAGACCCCGCTCTTCAGCTATCTCGTCGATGCTTTTTCCCTCGCGGTGCATCGCCAGGCTGATCCGTTGACTGTCGCCCTTCTGTTTCTTCTGCTTCTCTTGTTTGCGTCGTTTTTGCTCTTTCAACTCTCTTTTGGAGGCCTCTTTTTCGTCTAAACGGGATTGCAAACCGTGCTTTTCGCAATAAGAGCGGATAATCGACAGAAACGCTTGTCCGTATTTCTCTACTTTAACCGGTCCGAATCCAGAGATTTTCAACAGCTCTTTTTCGTCTTGCGGCAGGTACTCGGCCATCTCGTACAACGTCTTGCTGCCCGCCACGATATAGATTGGTAAATCTCGCGGCTCGCAGATTTGATCGCGCTCCTCTACCAGCAAGCGGTACAAGGCGGGGTGAGAAAGATCGGAGCGAGTAGCGGATGTTTTCGTGTAGGCATTTACATGAAAAGGGGGAAGTATGAAGTCGTTTCTCGCCTTGAAGTAAGCATCGACGCTGGTGTCGGATTTTAATGCATCCAGCAGCTGCTTCTTCATGGCCAGATCGGAGAAGATATCTTGCACCGCTTCGTTGTATTGAACGGCATGCGCCCGGCTATCGGTCTTAGCGGGCGATTGCTTTAAGTCATTTATCAACCGATCCAGTTTCTCTGTAAAAAAACCGTGCGCGGCGTGCACCCTTTCCTGTAAATAATTCTCATCCACCGGTTCCTGCTGAAAGATAGAGCGCAATTGCGCTCGGAACTTTACACCCACGTTCTCTATTTCCTTCAATTGTCCGTGCACATCGTTCAAATGCGACATTGTCTCCTCATTGAACGAGGTACACACCTCATCGATATCGGATATCAACCGCTTGCATTGCCACGCGAGGCCGGAAAAGTCAAAAACCGACTCCAGCAGTTTCGCGCGATACGCCCCACGGGCATCCGCCAATTGCTGTTCGATCGCGGGGATCGGCGGGCGGTTTTTTTCGTGCTCCACGATCTGGTAGTCCGTGGAGATACTCCCGTGTTGAATCCGGCTCAGCAGCACCATTCCTTCGAGCGACCGGCAACGGCTCAATGCCACGTACACCTGTCCCGGTGCGAAAGCCATTCCGGCATCAATCACTGCCTTGTCGAAGGTAAGACCCTGACTTTTATGAATGGTAATCGCCCAGGCTAAACGCAACGGGTACTGGGAAAATTTCCCCAACACGTTCTCTTCCACCTGTTTTGTTTCGGCATCGACCGTGTAACCGATGTTTTCCCATTCCGCGCGCTCCACCTCGATCAGCTCGTCCCCGCCGCATCGCACCGCGATACGGTCGTCATCAATGGTATCGACAACCCCTATTTTCCCGTTGTAAAAGCGACGAGGAGTCTCGGTATCGTTTCTCAGAAACATTACCTTGGCACCCACTTTCAGTTCCAAAACCGGTTCCGTTGGGTAGTTCCTTTCCGGATAATCCCCGTCGATCCCGGCGTTAAACGTGTAAGCCTCTCCTTCCAGTTTACCCAACTCCTCGGCGTTTATCCGGTCGGCTTTGTGGTTATGAGTCGTAAGAATGATATAATTCTCCTCTTCCGGGGGGATGAACCGCGGATCGTAACGCTCCTCTAACAGCTTGCGGCTCTCGGCAGTTAGTTTATTATCGCGTATCTCGTTCAAGACACGGATAAACGAGCTGTTTGTCTGGCGGTAGATCTTTTGAAACTCGATATTAAAGGGCGGAGATTGCGTGACGACTTGACTATGAAAAAAGTAGGGGCTTTGGTAGTAGTGCGATAATAAACGCCACTCCTCCTCTTTTGCCACAGGTGCCAACTGGAACATATCGCCGATAAAGACGACCTGTACTCCACCAAAAGGTTCGTTATTCTTGTACCGAAAATGGCGGAGGGTGGCATCCATCGCATCCAGTAAATCAGCACGCACCATGCTGATCTCGTCAATAACGAGCAATTCCAGCTCTTGCAGCACCCGCCGACGGGAACTTCTCATCCGGGACTTAGCGACCAGGTTTTTTCTCCCTTCCTGTGTGGGGATAAAAGGCGAGAACGGCAGCTGAAAAAAAGAATGGATCGTGGTTCCTCCCGCGTTAATGGCCGCTACACCGGTGGGAGCCACCACCGCCATCTGTTTACGGGAGGCCTCTTTTAACCGGTGCAGGAAAGTGGTTTTTCCCGTTCCCGCTTTCCCGGTAACGAACAGGTTCCGATCGGTGTTAAGGGCAATATCAAATGCTAATTTGTAAGGATCCATTCCATTAAACAATCAAACCACATTCCTGAGACAATCCATTAAAATCAGATAAAATCTCAGGAATTGTCATTCCCGCGGCAAGCCAACCAAGTATATCCTCCACGGTTATTCTCATCCCCCGGATTGTAGGTTTTCCACCGCGTTTGCCGGGTTCAATTGTAATTATCCCTTTATAATCAACCATATTCATACTATTTACGAGAACTTAGAAGCATGGATGCAAAAAAGAAACGACTTGAATACTAATATCCGGGATTCTGAGACATATTTGGGTTCAAGTAAAGTTCACTCAGTGGAATGGGAAAAAGATGCTGATACTCCTCTAAACCAATTTCTGCCTCGATTAAATTATTCCTTTGAAGAAATGCTAAATAGTTTATGTTGCAAACCTGCTTGCGTGCATCCTTTATACCAATTAAAATATCCGAAGAAACAGAAATATTCTTCACTTGAGATATACTATTCAAATATTCCCGGGCACTCCCGTTGTTACCAAGTCTCAATTCACACTCTGCTAAAGAAAGAATTACGTCTGAATAAGTTAATACTGGAACAACCGACGAATTAAGCAGGCCATTCTCTACTTTGAGACCATATATTAACTCACTGCTATTTAATGAATAATTCGTCTCTTTTTCGAGTTGATAATAGCCCCCCTGTTCGACAAATTGCAGTAAAAGTCGGGCGTCCATGTAATTTCCCTGATACATATATATCCATGCTAGCACAATTCGGGGTACATCATTAGAAAAGAATATAAATTGTTCTTCGCTTTCTACATTGAAGTTGTTCTTCTTGTTCTCTAACTCTAAAAAAGCGATAATTAAATCTTCTTCAAGAGATTTAAATATCTCATCAATGTTTCGACGAGACACATGCATATTTCCAATATCCAATGGCTCTGTAATATAAGGCACATCACCCCAAAAAGTCACCATAGAATAATAAGATAATGCATTCAGAGTTTTAAGCGGGGATTGTAAAATATCAATCTCATTTACGATTTCCTGCACTCCCTGCTCACTAAGGGACAATTCGGTTAGCTGTTTACGAATGATATTGTTCCTTGCAATTGTGGCGTAAAAGTTTCCCCAAAGGGTGGAGATATAACTATTGTCACTGTTTAGAGGTGCCTTAAAACCATCATTAACGGTCAATTTAGTATACCAGCTGTCCATTGCTTGATATAAATCAACCGATTTAGATAAATCCGAGTCAGCACCAAATAATATATCAAGAAAATTATCGGCAAAAATTTTGCCTTCTGGATTTCCCTCCTGTTTAATTTTTAGTGCTGCAACAGAATATCCCATATAATTATAAATTTGAATCACCACGGGATCGATTCTTCTTGCCGTAGATGGCTCGATGTGAATTTTTAATGTTAAATCATTCAATTCTTTTGTATAAGAAACCGTATCGCGATAGTCCTCATGTAAAATGGTATAGTAGTAATCGGTTGAAATTTGCTCTTCCGGCTCTTCTCGATATACTTCCGGGGTGAGCGTAAGAGGGATGGGTGAGTTTATCTTTATAATATATTCACCTCCTTCAGTGGGAACATTCAATTCGTTTACCTCAAGAGTTACCATCTCATCACCATCTGTGATTTCATTCCCAGCGATTCCATCACCATCCCAATCAAAGAAATACAACAAATCCTTAACCGTTACATCTATTCCCAAGTCATCGTATCGTGAAATAATGTTGCTTGCTATATCAGTGAGTTCGTGCGCGAGTTTAATCCTGTCAGAATGAAACTGCTGTTTTGAAGTACTAGAAAAAGAACCGTTCTTACCAAACTCTTCACTTAGCTTTGACAAATATTCCGTCAATTGGGCTTCGGATCTATCCACAAGCAATAATGAAGATATGGCTATCAATGCCCCGGCTTCATCTGTACCTGATGCAATAGAGTATTGAGACGCGTCTTTGTTTGAAAACCGTTGAAGTCCAAATTCTGTCAAAAGTTCTTCCTGTGCTTGTTTATTTGCTTCATCAAATGATTTACCTGATTCAACAAGATTGAAAATCCGTAGGTGCTTCAGGTGAGTGAGGATATTAACATTTACTGATGACACATCGTTTAGGTTCACTATTGATCTCAGGGATAGGGTCCCTTTCGACAGCTCTCCATTACATTCATTAAAAAAATAACCATTTGCTGTTAGCTGGGCA
The DNA here is from genome assembly GCA_041656815.1 of Proteiniphilum sp. Lineage (GTDB taxonomy): Bacteria > Bacteroidota > Bacteroidia > Bacteroidales > Dysgonomonadaceae > Proteiniphilum. The sequence goes on along the minus strand of JBBACU010000030.1, from coordinate 5,606 downwards.
AACGGAGCATCAAACTCCTTTGAACCAAATGAGAAACTCCCGGAGTTATTCGAGATGGTCGTGGAAAACATGCTACCTAATGGATTCATATTTCTATCCATCGGTTGAAGAGTAATCTCGGAACCGCTTACAAAAGGTCCTTTTTCAACCTTACCATCTACGTTAAAAGTCTGAGGCAGGTCTTCTGTTATTCCTTTATCGTCACTGCAGGAAAAAAAAACAAACAACAAGCAAGGTATGATGTATACCTTACGAAAAAAAATATTTTTCACCATAACATGATTTATAATTCATCAGTTGAAAGTGTTTTATCTATCAACTCAATCTTCCTCTGTTTCATATAAGACAAGCATACGGAGCACCGATTAACAAAAATAAAAAATATTTTAGTACTGAACTAATATTTCATATGATTAATTCATTTTTTCACTATGGTATATGGAACTCGCTTTAATCATGTTCTTGCGGGATAATGATTATCATGCTCGTTTCATACGATTAGTCCATTTTTCACACGAGTTATCGTGTTTATTAGTTTACCTACTCGTTGAATGTGAAAACATAAGATGGGGTAATAACTTAAAGTGACGGACTTTATGATAGAAATAGATAGATGTCATGTCCAGCAGCTGAAATGCGGGGTATGAAACCCGGACCACTTCGGTAAGTAAACAACGGTTGAATCAGCCATCCAACACGAGGGTGCTGAACGAGGGAAATAATCAGTGAATCGCACACACGCAAAGGTAAAAAATAACAACCAACTTGGCAATTTTAATGATTTTATCAGTCGATCTTTGCAGCGAATCAAATAGTTGCGAATATTGTAGTCATAACAATAGACAGTCAGGCGCACAAGGAACTGGTAACGAAAATCAAATTGCAACAATGGAGCGGAATTCGTTGAAATACTTAACTATAAACAGGGATATGTCATTATGACTGGGTGATTTGACAAAAACCCGCACCGTCGTAATGACAGGCACGGACTTTGACTCCAAAATTTCGTCAGTAAATACGTTTTACTGACGAAATTTTGATTACCTTCGTAGTACGATAAAATTATATATGAGCAGTAATAAACTTGATACTGATAGACTGAAAGGACAATTTAGCGATAAGAACCTACTATCGCTAAAGGATATTGATGCTTTTTACAGAGAAAAAGAGCCATCAATACCTAAGACTACGGTTAGTTGGCGTATTTATTCATTGTTACAACAGGGAATACTCCAACGGGTCGGTCATGGGCAATACAGTTTTGGCAAAACATTACGTTATATACCCCAAGTCAGCCATAAGATGACGCGAATCGGTCGAGCGATAAAGAAAAAGTTCCCCTTCATTAAGTATTGCCAATGGGAATTATCGTCGGTTAATATGTTCTGCCAACACCTTATAAATTTCAATGTTCTTATTGTCGATGTGGAACGTGTTGCCATTGAAGCGGTATATTACGAATTGAAAGATAACTACTCGAAAGTTATATTGGTGCAAAACCTATACGACAATCTTTCCGAATTTGCCAACACAATTATTGTCCGCCCGTTAGTAACGGATTCTCCTATTCAAAAGAGTGGAAGTACTTATGTGGCGACCCTTGAAAAAATATTGGTTGATCTATGTGCGGACAAAGAATTTGTTTCGTTTCAGGGAAATGAAATCTATCATATCTATGAAAATGCTCTTAACGCATATACAGTCAATCAGCAAACGATGTTGCGATATGCAGGGCGTAAGACTAAGAGAAAGGAAGTTGAAACAGTATTAAAAACTATAAATCGTCAATAAAAGCCATTTGCTGACAAAATTTTGTTGCTTATGATTAAGTATGGCTACGCGGTCAAGTCATGGCGCGATAACTGGGAGGAACTTACCGTGTTCTTTGATTTTCCAATCGAGATCAGGCGCATTGTCTACACCACCAACCTGATAGAAAACTTGAACGGGAAGATCAGGAAATATACCTCTTATCGCGCAAATACCGTTGAACGAACGTATCCGTGAAAGTTGTGATAAGGGGTCGCTCGATACTCTTCTTCAAGATAAGCAGACACGAGAAATACTTTCTGCCCTGGTAGATAACATCTTATCCCGTCAGAAGTAAATATATGCCAGAGCCTGTCCGGTAATCGAGATGGTAAGCAATAACTGAAAAAATTTATCCAAGATGAAAAAAAAGAAATACAATCTATCAAAACTGAATTTAAGCATTGATATCGTCCTGTTGTTACTGCTCATGCCCATGGCGGGAATCGGCTTCCTGATCAAATATGTCCTGGTACCCGGTATTCAGCGAAACGAACGCTATGGGAGCGATGTTGAACTGGAGTTCTGGGGACTAACCCGTCACCAATGGGGTTCCATTCACCTGATCATCAGCATTATTTTCCTCGTTCTTTTACTTCTTCATATTGTTTTGCACTGGAAAATGATTGTTGGGATCTTCAAGCGGATGATTCCCCATAAAGTTTCACGTGCACTATCGGCAATACTGATTGCCTGTGTTAGTTTTCTCTGTATTGCTTTTCCTCTTTTTGTTAAACCGGAGATTGTTTCAAGGGAACCGTTGCACTTGAACAGGGAGATCAAACACAAAGATCGTGTAGATATGCCCCGGGGAGGGAACCGGGGAGGAAGTCATAAAGAGAGATCAAAAAAAACAGAAAAAGAGGCAACCGTTTTATCCCCCTTGAACCCGAATAAACCGAAACAAACCCTGTCAAACTCAAGGAAATCGAAACGGACCCTGCCCGAAACGTTACTCGCTGACCACGATATCAATGGAAGCCAAACCCTGCAATTTGTTGCTAATAAATACGGCATCCCCGCGGAGAAGCTTGCAACGGACCTGAACATCCCGGCAAGCCGGGCCGGTGAGAAACTCGGCAGGCTGCGGAAAAAGTATGCCTTTACCATGAACGACGTGCGTGAAAGCATTTTGAAAAATAGAGAGTAATACACCATGGGCATGTTGCCCCGTGCATATCCACGAGGCGTTCATCCGCGAAATCCGCGTTTCCGTGGTAAGGTTTCTTTATTCAACTGAACGATCTCCTCCGAATTGCAGTTGCGACACTGCTTTGCCGGCTTGAGCGTGGTCATGGTCTCGTTGCACCGGTGGCACTTGTACCAAGAGTCCTCGGTAATATAGTTCCCTCCTTGAATAAGAATGGCTCTGCCTTCAACGAATGCCTTTGCCACTTTTTTTCTTGCTTGATTGATAATCCGGGTGAAGGTAGGTCGGGAAACATCCATCTTCTTAGCTGCCTCTTCTTGTCGAAGGTCCTCGTGATCAACCAGCCTGATCGCTTCAAATTCCTCTAAGAACAACGTCACCGACTCCAATTGGCGCAGGGGGATACCGAACGGCTTGTACCCATCCATCGGGGGTGGCATCATGACTTTTCTGCATCTTATCTTGTTTGGCATATCATGTTTATTTTTAGTTCCAGGCATCTCCTCCATCTCGGCATTCAAGGGACACGATGAAATTGTTACCAAGGTGCGACTTGCATTAAAATACAAAGACGTCACCTGTTTTCGGTATTTTTATATCGAACTTTTCAGAGAATCGGGCTAATGCCGGGAACGCGGTACAGTGGGAAGGAAGCAGATGGGTAATCTCGTGTTTCAAAAGATATTGAATGGCTTTCATGGTCTGCCTGTCATCCTTCCTCAGATGAAATCCACCCATGAGGCCATAGATCCTGTTTTCACCGGTTACACTTTTTGCATGTTCCAGCGTATTCACAATCCCCGCGTGCCCGCAGCCGGTAATAACAAAAAGACCGTGCTCTGTTGAAATGGCGATCGCGCTGTCATCCGGCACGAAATCAGGCGTGCCGTCGTCTAACGAGAAAGATGTGTGCCGTGATTCAAAATCGGTGATCCTGGGGATTTCACCCAGGAACAATACCGTATCGCTGATCTTGTAGGGTTTGTCGGTGGTAACAAGGTCGAATTTTTCTGCTATCTCCTCGTAACTGCCCTTTAACCCGAGATAGGAGCGGTCTGCATTTCTGTATCTCTTTATAAAGCTGCCCGGGTGACAAACCAGCTTACCCCCGCAAAGATATGCCAGCCCGTCGCCATGGTCAAAATGTCCGTGGCTAAGAACTACTATGTCGATATCAGCCATATCGATCTCCATGATAGACGCGTTAACCAAAAAAAGGTCGCTTTGCCCCGTGTCAAATAGAACACGTGCCCCCTTATGTTCAATCAAGTAAGACAGGCCGTGTTCGGCTCTGGTATTCCTGCCTGGATAGTTATCTGTAAGTATGGAAATTTTCACCGCTTTTTTTGAACAAAAATAATCAAAAATATTTTGAATCGAGCATTTGTTCAGTTTAAACAGGCACTTTCGCTAAATGGCAACATCAACGAGATAACGTGACTTTCTATACCATCGGGTACTGGAACCCAGCCGAATTCGGCATTCCTTCCCAAATGGGGTCCGGATCCCGGTTTGCCGGCAAAGGCATCCAGTTCATTATCGCGTGGCATCATTGAGTCAGCTAAATTCCGGTATCGATTAACATTAAACCTACTACAGCTATTTTTCAATCACGACCCTACCCTTATATATACTCCATGATTCAGGTAGAGAAGTATCCACTCGAAACGTATCAAAAACATGGGTTTACCCGTTTTCAACCCTCCAATTTGATGCATACTTGCTCTTGTCTCCCTCTTACCTGAGTCTTACCTCACTCTTACCTCGTTCTTTTAAATTAGAAGAAAGAAAGAGTCAGGCAAGAAGAAATCAAAAATCACTGGAGAGCTATTATCTTTTCAGTTCCGAGCCAAATAGCTAAGTGTTGCGCGTCAGCGTTCTCTACCATATAGCAAGATACAACAGGCTAAAACTAAGTTGACATTTTATTTTTAACAGGAAGACATTGTTTTCTGGTCGAAAAATTTACACCTTTGATGAAAATTGCGGATGAAGTCAAACTTTGCCATAGAATTATTGCCGGAAGCAATTGAGTTTTTAGAAGCGTACCGACTTTTTTCTTTTGTATAAAAACAAAATGATTAGACTCTCTATGCTTACCGTGTATTAATTTAAAACCGGGCATTGATCGAAGACATTCATTAAAATTAGACTATTCTTTGCTATGGCATCACTCGAACAAGTTCGGTGCTGCTCATATAGCTTAACAGAATAGTTCATTAAAATTAGCCTATTTGAGTCGTCTTCGCTCCTCGATTTTCAATTCTCGCTATGGCATTAGTTCAAACAAGTTTGACTCTGCTCATTTGGATAAATAACTCACGCTCGGCAACGTTCAAGCAAGCTTGACACTGCACTCGCTTACTCGTTATTTTAGCTTAATGAAATAGTTCGTAAATGCAAAAAATGCACTTGAAAATAACCAGCTGATATTAATACATTTACAGTGCAAAGCGGCTAATCTTCAAAAACTGGCTTACGTATGTTATATATTTCGTAAATAAGACGTTAGCGATCATTGTGAGAAAGCTCTCCAAACAAAATTGTCTTTAAGAGGCTGGGCGATGATTAACAAAAAGACTGATGAGTTTATTGGGTGGACAGGATTACATTTTATCACAGAATCTATAAACAATCATAAAGGCTT
>JBBACU010000029.1:0-11981 GCA_041656815.1 Proteiniphilum sp. | reverse complement strand
CTCTTTGTTCTTTGAATTTTTTCCGACAGGATTCCTCATCGGGGTAATTTATAGCAAAATCCAGGATATTCATAGCTTGAATCTTTATATCGTTAGCGATGTAAATATAATGAATATCAGTGAATTGTACAAGTGTTTTTGAAACTTATTTATAACTTTTCCCCGCTAAATTCTTTAGGAATAACTGCGGATAATCATAAAAATTAATGTGTAAGACTATGAAAAGAATTCATTTATCGCTTCTTATTGTATTATCGGTATTTTTTGTTCAATACTCATCTGCCGGCGATAAAACCGGACAGGAGACCACTCCACAGGTAAAGAACGTGATCATAATGATTGGAGATGGAATGGGTGTTAGTCAGGTATATGCGGGACTAACGGCAAATAAGGGATCGCTCCATCTGGAACAGTGTCAGTTCATAGGGTTTTCCAAAACTTACTCTGCAAACAATTATATAACAGACTCTGCGGCAGGTGGTACAGCCATCGCATGCGGAACCAAAACAAAGAACGGTGCCATTGGCGTTGATGTGGATGGAAATCCGGTTAAATCGATCCTTGAATATGCCGCAGAAAACGGTCTCTCAACCGGTGTGGTGGCAAGCTGTGCCGTTACTCATGCTACGCCGGCATCATTCGTGGCACACCAGCCCAGCCGTAAAATGGAAGAAGAAATTGCCGTAGATTTTTTGAACTCCGACATTACGGTTTTTATCGGAGGCGGAAAAAGATACTTTGATGCCCGTTCTGATAATGAAAACCTGTTGGATAAACTGGAAGCCAAAGGTTTTCAGGTTGCGCTCAATATGGATGACGTTAAGAAAGTGACTACAGGCAAACTGGCAGGACTTGTGGCAGACGAACATCCGGCTCCCTATCCTGAAAGGGGTGAGTTTCTTCCCGAAAGCGTACAAGCAGCGATCAATCTACTGAAAAACAATGATAAAGGCTTCTGCCTGATGGTAGAAGGTTCACAAATCGATTGGGCTTGCCATGCGAATGAAAAAGACGCCACTGTGAATGAAATGCTGGACTTTGACCGGGCGATTAAAGTGGCTTTGAATTACGCGGATCAAGACCCGAATACGTTGGTTATTATTACCGCAGACCATGAGACGGGTGGTATGGCGCTTACCGGCGGTGATCTGTCAACCGGAGAGGTGGAAGCGACCTATGCCTCAACAAGACATACCTCTGTGATGGTTCCCGTATTTGCTTATGGTGCTGGCGCTGTTGAATTTGCCGGTATATACCAGAATACCGATATTCTCACTAAAATTCTGAATTTATATGGTTTTGGAACGGAAAAATAAACCATTTTCATCCCGGAATATGATAATCCAGGCGTCCGTTATTGTTGTAAACAAATAAAATTGTAAAATTACAGTACTGTTATGCCTGCCGTTACTATCAGCAGGCCGGTTACCCGCAAATGAATCCTTTTCCCGTAATCATCCCCGGAGGCAAAATACTCTACCCTACCAGCATAGAAATTGTAGGAAAATGGAATGTCTATATGGAGATGTCGAACCAGGATCTGACGGACTTGGAAAAAATAGAAATCGACAATAACGGTTTTGATGCTATCCAGCCTTCGGTATTGTTTCATAAGGATTGAGCCCTGCAGATACTCTGTCGTTCGAAAAACGAAAGTGTGTGGGATGTACGCGTGACGGCATAATGTAAATAATATGCTTTCCGCGCGTTTCTTGTCGATATATCCTATTCTCCGGATGGGGTTTCGTGTTGGCGCAGGATCATAAAATGATCGATGCAGCTGGGGATCTCTTCCTTCCGGTGCGTCACGTGGATAAGCGATTTTCCTGCTTGCCGAGCGAAAGACTCCACGATGGCAGCGCATCCTTTTTTGTTGTGCTCGTCGAGCCCGTGAAACGGCTCGTCGAGAATAAGCAGTTCCGGGTTTTTAATAATGGCCCTTGCAAAGAGCACGAGCCGCTGCTCCCCCGAAGAGACATTGAGGAACGACCTGTTTTTCAGGTGTGGAATGCGAACTATGTCCAATAATTTTTCTGCCAGGTGTATTTGTCGCGCGTTGCATTTACGGAATAACCCGATGCTGTCGAAAAAGCCGGAGGCGACCACCGTGAGGCAGTCCACGTTTTTCCGGTAATAAAGATGCATCTCGGAAGAGGTGAAACCGATGCGCTGTTTGATATCCCAAATGCTTTCTCCTGTCCCTCTTTTACGGCCAAATAGGCGTATGTTTTTCGTGTACGCCAATGGGTTATCCGCAAATATATAACTGAGGAGGGTTGATTTTCCGGATCCGTTAGGACCCAACAATGCCCACTTTTCATCCTTGTTGACGGTCCAGTTTATATTTCCCTGTATAATCCGTTTCCCGTAAGTAATGTCGACATTTGTCATGGATACCACCTCGTTGCCTTCAAAGGAACGGTCTTCAAGCGTGAAATCGTCCCAGTTGATCGCGGGGAACACGGATGTTGGTGGTTCTTCGGGAAAAGAGGCGGACGCGGAATCCGTCTCTGCAATATAATCGGATTTTTTCCCGCGATAAACGGTGTAACAATCGTTCATTTCCAAAATGTGCGTGGCACAAGCAGGCAAATCTTCTATTGAAGGGGCAAGCAACAAGAGCCGCAGATCGCGGCGCTCAAGCAAAAATGCGAACATCTCGTTGAGCGATTCCCTTGACTCCTCGTCTAGGCCGATGAAAGGATTGTCGAAGATAAGCATCCGTGGATTGTCGAGCAATTCCTTCGCGATAAGAAATTTACGTAATTCGCCACTCGACAAATGGATGAGTTTTCGATCCATCAAATCAAACAGGTGAAACCTGCGAAAGAGAAGGAGGTTTTCTTCGGAAATATTCTCGGATTTCAGGATGTCGCGCACAAGCGGAATCTCCTCGTTCGCGAAGTTATTGAATCGTTGCTGGTAAAATAGTTTCCGGTAATCGAGCAGGGAGTACGCCGAATTGAAATCGATCTTCTTTATCTGTCGCGCGGGGTGAATGAAGCCGTTCGCGTCTTCTGTATCTTTCAAGAAAGGATACCGGATATTTCCCGATTGAACGGCAATTTTTCCTTGCACCAGCTCGGCCAACAAGGATTTTCCGCTTCCGTTAGGACCTACCACACCCCACACCTCATCCGCTAGGATATGCCAATTGATTGGAGAGGTAAAAGGAGAGCCAGGTAATCGAGGGATAACGTCATTTAATTCGATACAAGCTGGCATGTATGGTATAAATTGTTCCTATCCAGGGTGTTACTTGTTTCGGTCCATGTTGATGATTTTCAGCACGAAAATGCTTTCCGGTAGCTCGAACGCGTTTTTGATGCATTTGGTCACGGCTGCCATCACCTCGTCGTATTCACCAAAAACTTGGGTTGACATGCTGTTCGCTTTGACGTTGATTTTCTTGCTCTCTTGCAATGCCGCGATAAAGTTCTTGATCGGGGCTCTGTATTCTTCGTTCAACGGGTAATAACTGATCTCTATGGAAGTTTTCATTGTCGTGATTGTTTTAATGTTACTATCAGGAAGGGGTATATCCCCGTATATGTTAACCGCTGCCGTTAGATTTTGTTCAATTTACCCTGCCACGTTGGTTTTTATTCCCAGCTCCCCTACCCTGGCGGCAATTTTCCGCAACTCTTGGACAGGCACCTTTTCCAGTCCTTTCACGGGTGTTTCCCGGTCGATGGTGTAGATCATCACCTCGCGTGGATTAAGCTCTCTCACGAGCGCTAGCCACGCTGCAACCTCTTCTTCCGTGGCATTGTCCACTCTCTTTCCTTCAAACTCGCCCCGCAGGAACAGGGTTTGCAAGACAAAATCACCTTTAAACCGCTTGTAGCGCTCTACCTGACGGGCAACGTTATAAGCGGGCGAATTGGGGCGATCAATTAGGCGAACGGTTTCATCAAGGGCCGAGTCGAGCTTCAACACGGGATGGTCTATCTTTTTGAGCGCTTCAAATACCTCGTTTTTATCGATGTGCATCCCGTTCGAGAGCACGCTTATGTTGGTAGTTGGGTAGTAATGATCCCGGAGCGCGATGGTATCGTCGATAATCCCGCTAAACTGGGGATGCAGGGTGGGCTCTCCGTTCCCCGCGAACGTGATCACGTCGAGCAAGATCCCTTCTTCCCGGAGCAATTTCAATTTTTCTTCCAGCGCCAAACGGACGTTTTCGCGGTCCGGGAGTTTCGTGCGTGTCCTGAAATCCTTGTTGAGCCCGCACTCGCAGTAGATGCAGTCGAACGAGCAAAGCTTTCCGTCGTACGGCAGCAGGTTCATGCCTAACGAGGTGCCCATCCGGCGGCTATGCAAGGGCCCGAAAACAATCTCGTGAAACAGTATGGTTGCCATGTAGTTGTTTAGTTACTGATGTGTTAGATGCTGAAGACTAATGTGCCAATGTGATTAATGTGCCAATGTGACTAATGTGCCAATGTGACTAATGTGCCAATGTGCCAATTTTCTTAGGAGCGAGAGCGGAGCCAAACTTGTTTGAGCTTTGCCGAGTGACGACAGAAAATGGACGAAGTCAATGTGCTAATGGGCGGCCAACCAGTTCTCCCCCACCCCGAATTCAGTTTTCAGAGGCACGGAGAGGCGACAGGCATTTTCCATCTCTTCCACCACGGTCGCTCGGACTGCCTCCAGTTCATCCGGCAATACATTGAAATTCAATTCGTCATGTACTTGAAGGATCATTTTTGACTTCAGCCTCTCTTTTCGGAATCGTTCATCGATACGTATCATCGCCACCTTGATGATGTCTGCCGCGCTTCCCTGAATGGGCGCGTTGATGGCGTTTCGTTCCGCGTAGCCTCTCACGATGGCGTTCCGCGAGTTGATATCCGCGAGGAATCGTTTTCGGCCGAAGAGGGTCTCCACGTATCCTTTCTCCCGGGCAACAGCGATGCTATTGTCCATGTAGTTTTTTACGCCCGCGAAGGTAGTGAAGTATTCGTCGATCAACGCTTTAGCCTCCCCGCGGGGGATGTTTAACCGCTCAGACAGGCCAAAGGGCGTGATGCCGTAGATAATCCCGAAATTGGCTGTCTTTGCTTTGCGGCGCATCTCTCCGGTGATCTCTTCCAGCGGTACCTTGAAAATCTTGGAGGCGGTGGCCGCGTGTATATCCTGCCCTTTGTTGAACGCTTCCACCATGTTGGTGTCTTCGCTCAGATGCGCCATGATCCGCAGTTCTATCTGCGAGTAGTCCGACGAAGCGAATACCGCCCCTTCATCGGGGATAAACACCTTTCGCATCTTCCTGCCCCGCTCGTCGCGGATGGGGATATTTTGCAGGTTGGGGTTGGTGCTGCTCAGCCGGCCGGTGGCGGCTACTGTCTGGTTGAACGAGGTATGGACCTTGTTGGTGTCGGGGTTGACCAGTAGCGGGAACGCGTCGACGTAGGTGCCGAGTAGTTTTTTCAACCCTCGCTGTTCCAGTATCTTGTCGATGATGGGGTGGGCCATCCGCATCTTTTCCAGTTCCTCCTCGTTGGTGCGGTATTGTCCGGTGCGGGTTTTCTTGGGTCTGTCCGTGATCTTCATCCGGTCGAAAAGCACTTCACCGGTCTGCTTGGGCGAGTTGACGTTGAAATCGGTCCCCGCCATCTCGATAATCTCTTTCTCGATCTCGCGTAGTTCACCCGTGTAGGCCTCGGAAAGCTCGTTGAGCGCCTCCAAGTCTAACCGCACGCCACACCACTCCATGTCGGCCAACACGCGGGTCAAGGGTAACTCGACCTCGTAAAGCAGCTTTTCGAGCCCGCTCTCCCGGATCTCTTTTTCAAGGATATTTTTTAATTTCAGCGTGATGTCGGCATCTTCCGCGGCGTAATCGCGCGCGGTCTCCGGGTCCACGTCGCGCATCGACTTCTGGTTCTTTCCCCGGGGTCCGATCAGCTCTTCGATGCGGATGGGTTGGTATTTTAGGTACGTTTCGGCCATGTAATCCATGCCGTGACGGATCTCCGGGTTAAGCAAGTAGTGGGCAACCATGGTGTCGAACAGCGGCCCCTTCACTTCCACGCGGTACTTGCGCAGTACCAGTAGGTCGTACTTTATATTTTGTCCCACCTTCTCGATGCTTTCCGCCTCAAAGAAGGGGCGGAATATTTCCACCTGCCGCTGTGCCTCCTCCCGGTCGGCAGATACCGCCACGTAGTATGCTTCTCCTTCCTTGAAAGCGAACGAGAGCCCTACCAGCTCGCTTCTCAACGGATCCACGCCGGTGGTTTCCGTATCGAAGCAGACGCTTTCTTGCGCGAGCAGCACCTTGTTGAGGGCGGCCATCTCCTTTTCCGTTTGCACGAGCGAGTAGGTGTGGGGCGTGGTCTCGATGCTGCTGAAGTTAGCCGGAAGGTCAATCACGGGTGGCTTTTCCGTGACGTCACCGCCATCGAATGAAGCGAACAGTTCGCCTTGTACCGGCTGTTTGCCGGCCTTGCTTACCGGCTCCTGTTTGAGGACCCGGGTGAGCAAGGTCCGGAACTCCAGCTCGTCGAATAATTCTTTGAGGGCGTCGGCGTTTTTTTCTCCCAAGAGCAGGTCGTCTGCCTTTACGTCGATGGGAACGTCGATCTTGATGGTGGCCAAGAATTTTGAGAAGAGAATCTGCTCGCGGTGCTCTTCGACTTTCTTTTTGAGCGCGCCTTTCAACTGGCTTGTATTCTCCAGCAGGTTCTCGATCGAACCGAATTCGTTCAGCAGCTTTACGGCGGTCTTTTCTCCCACGCCGGGGCATCCGGGGATGTTATCCGACGCGTCGCCCATCAACCCCAGGAGGTCGATCACCTGAAGGGGGTGGGAGATGTTGTATTTCTCGACCACCTTCTTGTCGTCGAGTATCTCGAAGTCGTTGTTCCCGTACTTGGGCCGGTATATAAAGATATGCTCTTCGGTGAGTTGCCCGTAATCCTTGTCGGAGGTCATCATGTACACGTCAAACCGGCTCTTGTCTGCTTGTTTCGCGATGGTTCCCACCACGTCGTCGGCCTCGTAGCCGGGCACCTCCAGTACCGGAATATTGTAAGCCCGGATAATCTCTTTAAGGATGGGCACGGACGATTTAATCACCTCGGGCGTGGCTTCCCGTTGCGCTTTGTACGCCTCGTACTCTTCATGGCGGAACGTGGGCCCGTCGGGATCGAATGCCACCGCGAGGTGGGTGGGGTTCTCTTTCCGTAACAACTCCTCGAGCGTGTTCACGAAGCCGAAGATGGCCGAGGTGTTACGCCCTTTCGAGTCGATACGCGGGAACTTGATAAAGGCATAGTAGGCGCGGTATATAAGGGCGTAGGCGTCAAGAAGAAAGAGTTTATTTTTGTTCATATCGCAGTCTAAAAACGGATTAAGAAAAGGTAAAGTTACGAATATTTGTTGCTATGCGGATAATTATTTTTACTTTTGTACGTCAAATGAGGTTGTAATGGATCAAAGCGAGGTGATAAAGGATTTTCTTCGAGAGGAGTTACTCCTTTTCGATGATTATTTGCGGGAGTCGACAAAGAGCGATAACCCCCGCCTGTCCGAAATGATTACCTACGTGTTTAATGCCAATGGTAAACGGCTCCGACCGACTTTGGTCTTACTGACCGCGAAAGCTTGCGGCCGAATTATCCCGGAGACTTATCATGGCGCGGTAACCGTGGAGTTGCTACACACGGCCACGCTGGTGCACGACGATGTGATCGACCGGTCGGATACCCGCCGGGGACGCCGTTCGGTGAATGCCGTGTACGATAATACCCGAGCCGTGTTGATAGGTGACTACTTGTTGTCGACCGCGTTGGCGGAAAGCGTCAAAACCAAAGACCTTTCCATTGTGCGTATTATCTCGGAACTGGGGCAGAACTTGGCGGAAGGGGAACTGGACCAGTTTTCGCTGGCCAGCGAAGTGATCATCGACGAAAGGGCTTATTTCGACGTGATTGATAAGAAAACGGCCTCCCTGATGAGGGCCAGTATCGCCATTGGCGCCATTACCGGTGGGGCGGGGGAGGAGACGGTCGAGAGGCTCGCTCACTTGGGAAGCATCTTGGGTATCTGCTTCCAAATACGAGACGATATCTTTGATTATTATCAAAACGACGTGGGCAAACCTACCGGCAACGACATTAGAGAGGGGAAAATCACCCTTCCGCTTATTCACGCGTTTCAGCACGCGCCTGACCCCGTCCGGTCAGAGATGCGGGAACTGGTGGAGTCCAGGGAATATACCGAGGAGAATATCGCACGCCTGCTCCAGTTTGCCAAGGAGCAGGGTGGGGTAGACTACGCGTACCAAAAAATGGACCATTTGCTTTCCGAAGCCGAAGAGCTCATTACTAACCTCGAGTTCGACAGCGACTTTAAAACCCTTATGCGGCTTTTTCTTTCCTACCTGAAGAATCGTTCGTATTAAAACAAAAATGCCACCCCGCGCGTCGCGCGGAATGGCATGGATTGTTTCTACGTTCCTTTTTTGCCTTACTGGATTTCAATCAGTTTTGCTTCAGGCTCTTTCTTCTCTTTCAGCGTGGGTATTTCTACCGTTAGCACGCCGTTTTCTACTTTCGCAGAGATCTTGTCTTTCTCAACATCGTCGGGCAAGACCATGGTCCTCTGGAATTGAGCGTACGAGAACTCGCGCCTCAAGTAGGCTCCCTTCTTGTCTTTCTCTTCCTGTTCGGTTTTCTTCTCGAAAGAGATCACCAAGTTGTTGTTGTCGTCCAACCGCACCACGCAATCTTCTTTTGTCATCCCGGGAGCGGCCACTTCCACGGTGAAACCGTGATCGTTTTGTTGGATATTCACCGCGGGAACAGAACGGCTGCTCTGTTCCATCCATTCGTTACCAAAAAAGTCATTGAATATACCCGGTAACCAGCTGTTTGTACGTCTAATAATTGCCATAATTTTGTCTTTTTACGTTTATTTTCTGTCTTACACCCATAAAAGGGCAAACCGCGTGCCGATGCGCGAAAAACCTTTTTTTCGGCTAATGAAGCGACAAAATGGCTTAACAAAGGTGTTTTAGTCAATGTAAAAGCGACAAATTGGCAGTATTTTATTCCAAGATCGTGTAATTGCGTTTTCCAACATGGGTCTTGCCGTACCGGTCGGTGGCCCGTACTTCGATGGTATGTTCCCCGGGTGGCAGGTCCAGTTGGAGGGAGCCGCTCCAGAGGTGCGCGCTATTTACGGGGTTGGATGGACGGCGCCCCGGGAGCAGTTTCTCGGTGAGGTCCCATTCAATTACCTTAAGGTTGTAGCTAGGATCTATCGTTTGTACAGGGCGCATGGTTCTCCATTCGCCATTTCCAATCCGGTATTCCACGGTGTCTCCCTTGCTCCCCATGAAGAAGTTGACCACGATTTGCGAGGTGGTTCTCCCTTTGTGTTGAACCACCTTGGGCGCGTAGATATTCATTTGGTGGCTCTCTTCGCCACCGGCAACCTTGTAATCCACGTCGTAGCTGTTCCCGGTGATATTCAGGAACGCGTATCCCTGGGGGGTGCCGTCGCGCATGGTGGCATCCGGCAGCCCGTTTTTGTCGAGCTTCCCGGAATACCAGTCGCCCGACGTGGTGCCCACGTTATATTCATGCAGGGGTTGTTTGCCCTTCCAGCCATGCACCTTGGTATATTCAATCTGCTCCTGAAGGTGTGTATGGGCCGACATGATCAGCACGTTTTCATACGCTTCCAGCAAGTCGAAAAGTTTCTGACGGTCCTCCAACCGGTAAGAATTTCCCGTGTTGTCTTTCATGTGGATGTGTTGCGACAGCACGATCAGCTTGTCTTTGGGAACGTGCTTGAGGTTATTTTCCAAGAAGAGGAGCTGGTCCAGCCGGTACCCGCCCCAGTAACCTCTTCCATCGCGCGGATCGGGATAGAGGATATTATCGAGGATGATGAAATGCGCGTCGCCGTAATTGAACGCGTAGTTGGCGCTTCCGAAGTTCCGCTCGAAGGTTTCATCCGATAGTTCGTCGGTGGGCGCGTCGAAATTCAGGTCATGGTTACCCATCACGTTGTACCACGGCAATTGCAGTTTACGCATCCGCTCTTTATAGACGGGGTGGAGGTCGAGGTTATCGCCCACGATATCTCCCAAGCTGATTCCAAAAAGGGTGTTTTCTCTTTTCTCCACGTCTTCCACGATCTTCTCCGTGAAATAGTCAAGGTCTTGAACCGAATAGGGCTGTGGATCGCCGAAAACGATCGCGGTGAAGCTTTCCGGCTCTTCCTGTTGATAGAGCGGAAAATCGACCGACTTGGGGAGGTCCCCGGTGGGCGCAACTCCCTTGTACGTAAATGTATCGGGCGATCCTTCCGGCTTATGGTGGTAGAAAAACCGCGGGATGAAGTCTTGGTCCACGGGTGTCATGTACCCGGCAGGCTTGATCACGAACAAGGTATTTCCATCACTTACCGGCAAGCTATACCGTCCCTCCTTATCGGTGATCACTACGTCGATCCCGTTCGAGACGCCCACGTTGGCAATTCCTGCCTCTCTCCGGTCTTTTTTACCGTTTTTATTGGTATCGTTGAACACGTACCCGCTGGCAACCTGTTGGGAGTAGATTGCCCAGCTACTAATCAAAAAGAGTAGAACGAATAAATTTTTCTTCATTGCTATTGTTTAAGGGCTTTTACCCGAGGTATAATCTCGGGTAAAAGCGATGTAAAGAATGCCGCGAATATAATCCTTTGTTTACTCAAAGGGGTTACGAAATCATTAAGTTTACAGATTTTATCCTGTTCAGATACCGCGTGAATTTAATACTGCAGGATGGCCTTTTCTTCCAAGTCGGCTTTGTTCGTGACAGGAACCAGCGTGAACCCCCATTGGTAATCTCGATTGGCAGGTAAGCTGTACTCGGGTAGGGGGCGTGCTCCCCAGCTGTTATAGCCTGCTACTCCCTGCTGCTTCATATCAACGCACACCTCCACGAAGTCTTGCGGAACGATGTCGTTGATGTGTGTGTGCCGCGGAAGCCTGTTTTTCGCGTCCTCTTCGGAGCGGTTCGCGATCTCTTCGCTGCTGAAGTTGTTCCATTGATAGGGTTTGTGCGTTGCTTCTTCCGAATCGAAATCTTCCACACTATTCCTGAGCGCGTTAAAGCCGATGGTGTTATCCGCGACAACCAGCAGGCCGCTGTCGTCGCCCGTGAGTGCTACCCACCGTGTATCGCTTCTGTGCCCGTTTTCTTGGGGACGGGTATAGGGGTAGTACATCGCTTCGGCGGTGGTTTCGTAGAGGCCCACTTTCGACCCGGAAGCCCTGTCGATGTAATTTTCTCCCGGTCCCCGGCCGAAGTACTGTACCTGGTTCATCGTTACCGGCAAGCGGAAGCGTACCCCTATACGTGGCACGTTAAGCGCGGAGGATGCCTTTCGAGCGGCAGATACTTCCGGTGAAAAGGTGGCAGTCAATGTGGCTTCCGACGCGGATACCTGCTTCTCTTCCATTTCGGTGGAGAAGAACTTCACGCCCACGCCCACGATGCCTGAAGGATGTAGCGTGTACTTTACGGTATAGAGGTTGCCCGCGGCCAAGAGATAGGTCGCTTCGAGCATCACCTTTTCATCCTCCGCGTAGGTTTTTAAATCGGTGACATTGAAGTTTTTGCTCGACTGCTTCCATACTTGCAGTCGGCTGGGCATCCCGTTCCCGTAATCGTTGTCAGTTGGACCCCGCCAGAAGTTGGGCTGTATCCCAAATCCTTTGTCGAAGTACTCCTTGCCGTTCACCCGGTAAGAGATCACCCTGCCGCTCTCCTCGTCGAAGATAAATTGCAGCACCGGCGATTCCACACGCACCGTGTTGCCGGAACGAGACACCTCTAACGGGGGATTGCCGCCTTGCTCGCTGTACGCCACTTTTGGCACGGCTGTCGGGAGTTTGTATTGCTCGATAGCCACGATATGTCCGGCAGGCACCAACCCGTTTGTCTCTTTTTGTACCACTTGAAAATCCACGAAGT
>JBBACU010000028.1:0-12131 GCA_041656815.1 Proteiniphilum sp. | reverse complement strand
GTTCGTCCCTCCATTGGCCAATCATCGCGCCACGTGTTTGCGTCGCTTACTCCCCAGAGCGTTACCCGGCTGATCTTGTCCCGGTGCTTCAGAAAGAGCGCGAAGTAGTCGGTATATCGTTGTTCCCAGGTTGCCCGGACTGAATAAGGTAACCCGTCGACATAAGGGTTCATCTCTTGTTGGTATTCGTAGCTCATCGATACCTCCGCGGTGACGTCTGAACTTGGAAAAGGGAGAAGGGTGATATCCATCTCGGTAATCATGACGGTCATTCCCAGTTCCGCGTACGCGTTAATGCTTTTCTCGAACTCGTTGATATCGGGATAATCGATGCCCATGTGGCCTTGCATTCCGATGCCATGAATGGGGATATTGTTTTCTTGTAAGGATTTGACCATGGCGATCACGCCGTTTCGTTTCCCTTCCCCCGCCATCGCGTAGTCGTTGTAATACAGTTCGGCACCCGGGTCGGCTTCATGCGCGAACTGGAATGCCAACGGGATATACTCCTCACCGATGATGGTATAGAACTTGCTGTCGCGGTAGGAGCCGTCGTCCAAGATCGCTTCGTTCACCACGTCCCACCCGTGCACGCGTCCCTTGTAGCGTTCCACCACCGTGCGGATATGGTTCCGCATCCGTTCGATCAGCACCTCGCGGGTGACGTCGTTCCCCTCGTCGTCGGTGAAAAACCAGTCGGGTGCTTGCGAGTGCCATACCAGCGTGTGTCCCACGATATGCATCCCGTTTTCCTCACCGAACTCGATAAACGTATCGGCCTCATCAAAAAAGAAATCTCCTTCTGCCGGTTGCAGGTACATGCTTTTCATGCAGTTCTCGGCGGTAATGGAGTTGAAATGCTCCTTCAGTACCCTAACCCCGACCGTATCTCGGCCTTCGGACTGGTCGACGTTCACCGCCGCGCCAATTAGAAATTGGTCATGGTATGCGTCTTTCAGTGACCCCGCCTCTTTCTCCGACGTGTTGCACCCAACCAGCATCACCGCGCAGGTGAAGAGGGATGCCCAAGCTATTTTATTTCTTCTGCTTTGCATTGCATCTATTTTTTATTCGTAAATTTCATATTTCAATCATCACATCATCGCATCATCACATCATCGCATCATCGAATCATCACATCATCGCATCATCGCATCATCGAATCATCACATCATCGCATCATCACATCATCGCATCACATTGGCACATTAATCCAACTGTCTCGCTTCAATCTCTATATTTATCCGGTCGATCACGTCGTCTTCCAGCTCGTATTTCGAGATAATAAACATGGCGAGGATAAGCAGGATCGCGGGGATAACCGCTACCAACCATAAGATACCTTGTTCCACGAAGGGCGATTGTGAGACGGGGTTCCTCTCGTCGAAGCCCACGAAAGCGAGCACGAACCCCGGCACCACGCCCCCTAATGCCATTCCGGCCTTGAAGAAGATGCCGGTGAGGGCGTTCACGATCCCTGATATTCTCCTGCCGGTGATGTGTTCGCCGTAGGATATCACCTCGGGTACCAGTGCCCACATGTACCCGGTGGCAACGATCACGCCGGTAGATTTCACGAACTGGGCGGCGAGTACCAACCACACTTGCTCTTTCAGCGCGGGAATCACCGAGATGATATAAAGCATGGCCATCCCCACGATCGCTATCGAGAGGAACACGTAAAACATCTGCTTTTTACCGATGGCTCGTTTGATAGCAGGGACCATCGGCAAGAAAATGAAGGCAGGGATGGAGCCCAACGCCGCGAAGTAGGGCAGCATATCGGGAGCATTCACGTTGTAGATCATGTAATAGGAGCCCGCGGAGTTGCCGATCGCCATCATCGCGAACGCCGTGATAAAGAAAAATGCCAAGACGCGCAAAGGGCGGTTGCGTGTAAACTCTGTCCATAGGTCAGACACTTTCACGTGTTCCGTGTCTTTCTCGTCCATCACCACCCGCTCCTTGGTCTGCGTGTAGCAAAAGATCAGCAGGGCGAGGCCGACCAGCGCGTACATGGTCATGGTGACAAACCACGCGTTCGCGGATTCCGCCGAGTTGATCTTGCCGTCGGACGAGAGGGTCTTCACGATGATGGGGATGCCGTAAGCCACTGCCAGCCCTCCCAGGTTCGCCAAGAACATGCGGACCGATGTGAGTTTCGTGATCTCGTCGGTGTCCCTCGTGAGGGAAGCGTTCAGTGCCCCGTATGGCACGTTTACCAACGTGTAGCACATCGATAACCCGATGTAGGTGACGTAGGCATAGAGGAGTGAACCGGAGAATCCGCTCCAGAAACAGAGGATGGCAAAGCCGGTAAGGGGAATGCCGCCCAGTATCAAGTAAGAGCGGTATTTTCCCATCTTCGGGTTTCGTTTATCCACGAAAGCTCCCACGATGGGGTCCCAGATGACATCGATTAATCGCACGATCAGGAACATTACCGCCGCCGTGGCTGCCGGTAACCCGTACACGTTGGTGTAAAAGATCAACAGGTACATCGATACCGTCTGGTAGATAAGGTTCTGCGCCAAGTCACCCGAACCGAACCCGATGCGCTGCAACAGGGAAAGCTTGTAAAACCCTCTCGATTCCCCCGCTTGCTGAGAATGTAATTCCATTGTTTCTATTTTAATAGTGTGTCCTTATTTGTTCCTGTTCACTTCTGCTCGTTTCGTGCTTTTATTGCCTTATAAACGAATGGTTTGCCTATTTTATTGCTGCCTTGGCTGCTCATTGCCTGTTAGCCCTGCTTCAAATGGCGAAGCAGGCAGCCCCCGTCTGTTTTTCAGGTTCGCTTCTTCCGGGTTGTTCCTCCATGCGTAGCGCACTCTCGTGGGTTCGGCGATGGTTTTGCTCCACACCTCCACCCGGTTGCCTTTCACGGCCGCTTGTGCCCACTCGAATTTCCCGTCGGCACCGGCAATCGCGAATCCTTTCAATTCTTGCACCGGGAGGAGGTCGTTGCTCCTCTCTTCAAACGAGAGGATGAGCCGGTTACCTTCCGCGTGCATGGAACGGAATATAGGCCCGTCTGCAATCACTTCATTGTCCTTGTAAGCGATTCGTCGTGCTTGCAACGAGAGCCTTCTCCCCGCCTCTTTCTTGTTCAGGGGGTGGATGTCGTTCCATTCGCCGATATCGATTGTCACGGCCAACCCGGTGTGGGGTGTTGAATTAACCAGTTCCCGCTGTGCGTTTCGTAACTCTGCCCAGTGGCTTTCCGAGGGGTAGGGCGGGTCTTGCATGAAGTTGGAGAGTTGCGCGATCAGGAACGGCAGCGCCGGTTCTTCCCATCGCGCGCGCCAGTCGCCGATCAGTGCCTCCATAAGCCCGCGGTATTCGTTATGCCTTCCCGTGTTTGACTCGCCTTGGTACCATAGCACTCCCTTGAAGTTCACGGGTAGCAAAGGCGCGATCATCGCGTTGTATAACCCCGTGGGCTTGTACTGGAAGAAGGTCTCTCCCGGCAACGCCGGCATCCGAGTTCCTTGTTTGTACTTCCACGCTCCTTCGAGGCTAATCTTTTCGGTGTCGAACCGGATCTCGTACGGTTTCTCTTTCACGAAGCCGGGGTATCCCGAGTAGCTGATCAAACGTGCCGTGATGTTGTTCTCTCCTTCTTCGAGCAATCCTGCCGGGATCGGGTAATTCCTTGGGGGATATTGATAGGCGGTGGTGCCGACGAAGGTGCCGTTCACGAATACCGAGTCGGCATCCACGATACATCCCAGTCGCAGTAGCGCCGGATTCCCCGCGAGGTGAGAAGGAATGGTTACCGCTTTTCGCAACCAGTGAACGCCGTTGACCGGGTTGACTCCATCGCTTCCCCACGTCGTGTCAAACAGGTCCACCGTCTCCCATTGGCTGTCGTCCCGCTTTCGGGAAAACCATTTCTCTCCTTCGTTGAGCCCTTTGTCTTGTTGGTAAAGAATTTGGTTCCAGCTATCTCGGCGTGCCCGATCGAGTTGCCTCACCCCTTCCACCAGCTGGTCATCACGCCAGATATCCCGCTCGTTCAGGTACGCGGGAAAAGGCTTCAGGCCCTCTTCGCTGATCCACGCTTCGGCGGGAGAGCCGCCCACGCTCGCGTTGATCAGCCCGATAGGTATTCCTGTGGCCTCATGTAATTCCCGAGCGAAGAAGTAAGCCACCGCGGAAAAAGCGAGCGCGTTCCCCGGAGTCAGCTCTTTCCATTCGGCCGGGGCAATCTCTTGCCGGGGACCGTGGAAGTCATACGAAAGGGGGACTTTCAGGTGGCGAATCATCGGGTTACTGTAAGTCTCCACCTCTTCTCGGAACATCTCCATCACCCGGCTTACGGGGAGTTCCATGTTCGATTGCCCGGAGCAGAGCCAGACATCGCCCACCAGGATGTTTTTGATCTCGACATCATTTACCTGTAGGGTATAAGGGCCTCCCGCGCCTGCCGGGGAAAGTTTAACAGACCAGTTTCCTTCCGCGTCGGCGGTAACGGAGCGAGTCTCTCCCAAGAAACGAATCTCGATTGCCTCTCCCGGGTCGGCACTGCCCCATAGGGGTATCTCGCGGTCGCGCTGGAGCACCATCCCGTCTGAAACAAGGGCAGGCAGCGCTACTTTTGCTGTTCCCGGTTGTACCGGTCAAAAAAGCCATAGACAAACGAACAATACGTGTATGGTTCTCTTCATTTTAAAACTCGTTTATTCAGCTTTTTTTCATTTGTTTAAATTAATAAATCTCGTACGATCGCAACGACCGGTATATAGATTATCGTGGATGTGAACATTCGGTCACTTTGCTGTTACGCGTACGGGTCGTTACTTTGCCAATTCTTTGGATCCTTTTTGGGCTTCCCTCTTGTTTTCATGTCCTGTTGAAGAATCCAGTTTTCATCATGTATAAATTACAGTATATCGAGCTGTATAATCACTTGTACCAATATATTGTATGGTAAATAAAATGATAACATGCTTGATAATTCCCTCCTCTTATTGTACAAAATACGTATAGTGAATAAGATTCTAAATACAAATATATGTATTCATATGATATTATCTCAAGATTACTCTTAAAAATGAAGTTAAAATTAATTAATCTCCGGATTAGCTCATTTTTTTTATTGCTTGCTTGAATATTTTAGATAAGCGATATGCAAAAAACAAATTTATTTGTATTATGCCGTAGCGAGAAAATATCTAGGTTTACTGAATATGCCGAGCGCGGGAATAGTCTGATATAAAAGAAAGATTAATTTGCAGAATCAGGATAGAAATAGTACCTTTCGGCTTGTTATTGTTATTCATTATGATTTGATAATAGGAGACTTATGGAAAAAAGGGAGGTCTTGGCACATCCATTTCACACGTTAGCTTACAACCCGCACGTATCGATTGACTGCGTGATATTTGGTTTTGACGGGGAGCGGCTCAAGGTGCTATTGATCGAGCGCACGATAAGCGAGGTGAGCGGCGATTATAGTGATAAGAAGTTGCCGGGGAGCATCATATACCAAGATGAAGATCTGGATACAGCTGCAACCCGTGTCTTGTATGAACTCACGGGGTTAAAAAACATATTCTTGCATCAATTTCACAGCTTTGGTGATCCCAAGCGCAGTAGCAATCCCAGGGATAAAAACTGGTTGGAGAAAACCACCCGAATGAAGATCGGGCGCATAGTTACCGTGGGCTACTTGGCATTAATTAAAATCAGCCGGAAGATTATTTTCGAGTCGGAGAGTACCACGGCCCGTTGGTACGATGTGGATGCCTTAGAGAACATGAAGCTGGCCTTTGATCATAACCTGATAGCCAAGGAAGCGTTGAAGCATATCCGGCATCAGGTGATGCTGCAGCCTCACATGCTTTTCGAGTTGTTGCCACGAAAGTTTACCATGACCCAGTTACGTAACCTGTACGACCTCGTGCTCGAGACCAAGTCGGATGTCCGTAATTTCCAGAAAAAAATGTTGATGACCGAAGGGTTGGAACAGCTAGACGAGGTGCAAAAGAACGTTCCTTACCGGGCTCCCAGGCTGTATAGGTTCAACAAGAAAAAAGCGAGATAATATTGAGGTGTTTTCACGCGAATTCGCTATCGATATTTGCAAATGGAGTATCCTGTTTTAACGTTATACCGTTCTATCTTTGCATGATGAGGTATACACTTTAAAACTCAAACAAATGAGAAATCTACCATTGCTACTTTTGATGCTATTTTCTTTATCTATCCAAGCGAAAGATAGTGGCAAGTTCACGGTCAAAATGCAAGAAGAGTATATTGACGCTCCGGTATCTATCTCCTTGTCGGGATTGGGCGTTTCATTGGATCTTGATTCGATTTTATTGTACGAATGGACGGATGGCGAAGAGAGGAGAGTCCCTTTTCAATTAGAATCAAGTGCTTCTTCTACACTTTGGTTTGTCTTGGATGGGGTATCGAAAAAAAATAGCGAGAGGAAATTTTTCGTGAAGTCCGGTACGAATGCAAAAGAGAATGAAAAGTCTGAATTCTATCTGAGTAAAACCAACGACAACTTGATTATCCACCACGGGGAGCGGACTGTTTTGAAGTATCGCCATTCTACCATGTTTTCTCCTGAAGGTGTGAATCCGTTGTTCAAGAGATCGGGGTTTATACATCCTTTAAATTCTCCCAAGGGTGAAGAATTAACCCGGGTGCAGGCTCCGGATCACTACCACCATTATGGTATATGGGGGCCGTGGACCTTGACCAAGATCGATGGGCGGGAAGTTGATTTTTGGAATTTAGCCAAAGGAGAAGGGACCGTGAAGTTCGAGTCGTTTCTTTCAGAAATCTCCGGCGACGTGTACACGGGCTTTAAGGTGTTGCAGCAGCATATTGATTTTGGCAATAAAGGCGAGGACCAAGTCGCCTTGAATGAGGTGTTAGAGGTGAGAGTCTGGAACGTGAGTCCCGAAGTATGGGTAGTCGATTATATCTCGACATTGAATAGCCCGCTGCCAAACGGGATCCTTTTAGATGCCTACCGTTACGGCGGAGGTATTGGATTCAGGGCAACGGAAAAATGGGTAAAAGATAACTCCACCGTGCTCACTTCCGAGGGAAAAACGCGGGTAGATGCCGACGGAAGCCATGCCAGGTGGTGCATTGTCGAGGGGGAAGCGAGCGTTCCGGAGAAACGCTCGGGTATCCTGTTTATGAGCCACCCGTTTAATCGTCAACATCCCGAACCAATGAGGGTTTGGCCTATGGATGCCAACGGGGGGAGGGGTGATCTTTATTTCGAGTTCGTGCCCATACGACACGTGCCGTGGACAATACACCCCCACCAAGATTATACCCTTTATTACCGCATGATCGTGTTTGATGGTGAAATGGATAGTGACACCGCCGAAACATACTGGAATAGTTTCGCGACGGCACCCCGGATCGAGATCGACAGGTAGTAGTTGCCCGGGTGTAATACATTATCGCGGTCTTGGAAACTCCCTCATGTGCATGTATCGTTTATATGTATCAAAAATATCTTTGTCAGGACCAATTATTCTCGGGTCACCGGTTCTTTCAAGTTCTTCAAGAAGCGTTTTCTTAAGTTCATCAACTACTGATCCATACCCGCTAACATCGTGAAGATTCTGGAGACAATAGGGATCCTCGGATACCTTGTAAAGTTCAAATTCAGGTACTTTCTCAAATGCTAACCGGAAAAAACCTTCAATATTTTCATTGTTATGATTTTCCACTATAAATGATTTTGAAGGGGATGCATCAATATCAGTAAAAGCCCAATCGGAATGATGTACACCCTTTTCATCAATACCATATAGCGGATAAAGTTCACCGCCGGAATTTGGTTTTATTGCTCGAGGATCGCCTGCCGGCCATAACTCCGGCTGCATATTCCATATAAGAAGGTATTCATTGCTTCTAATAGCGCGTTGCGGGAATCCTTTGTTATTCCATCTGGATGATGAGTGTCGTTCTCGCCCTGAAAATACATGTTTCCTGCTTTCATCAATTTTTCCTGACCGTGAAGTTTTTAGTAATTCTACCAAACTACTGCCTGTAATTGGCATCATTCCCTTTTCAGAAACTCCTGTCATTTCAAGGATGGTAGGGGCAATATCAATGAAGCTTACAAGATCGGAAGCAACCCTGTTTCCCGGGAACTTTGCCGGGTAAGATATTGCCAAGGGTACATGTATGCCATATTCATAATTATGCGCTTTGGCCCGTGGAAAAGGCATGCCGTTATCGGCGGTAACGATTACTATCGTGTTATCAAGCTCGCCGATAGATTGCAGGTGGTTCAATATTTTCACAAGGTGTTTGTCGAACCACTCTATTTCAATTGCATAATCTAGCAAATCACCCCTTGTTTCATCGCTATCCGGTAAAAAATCGGGTACATTTACCATGGAAAGTGACTTGCCGGTGCGCTTCCACGAGCCTTTCTCGTATCCCCGGTGAGGCTCGTTGCTGCCAAACCAAAAATAAAACGGTTGATCCGGTTTTTTATCTTCTAAAAAATCAATGAAATTCGAAAAATAATCAACCCGGCTTATGCCATTTGCTTCTCGAATGTCAGCGATGCCATCCGCGCCGTAACGTCGTTTATTATAGGGTTGCCCTGCGGCATTTCCATCTCGCCACAGGGAGTCTCCCTTATTTCTCGCGTATTGAAATGGATCAACGCCTTTTCCTGTATATCCGGTGTGGTAGCCTTCGCGGGACAATAAATCAACAAAAGGAACATGCTTTTTCATCCAGCTCG
This sequence comes from Proteiniphilum sp., assembly GCA_041656815.1. Lineage (GTDB taxonomy): Bacteria > Bacteroidota > Bacteroidia > Bacteroidales > Dysgonomonadaceae > Proteiniphilum. The sequence continues at coordinate 3,391 of JBBACU010000028.1, read as the reverse complement.
AACCATGCTGGCCACTTTGTTCATTTTGCCAGTGATGCCGTCCTGTTACAAGTGATCCTCTCGAGGGCGCGCTTCCCGGTGAAGAGGCGTAGCAGTTTAAAAAATAAATCCCGCTTTTCGCTACACGATCGAACCCTGGCGTGGATATGAATGGGGATCCGGCAAAACTGGTGTGTTCATACGATTGATCATCCGCGATGACAAGGAGTACATTAGGTCTTTTAGTTTCCTCTTCTCCAACATCGGCTTGTAACGGAATGACGGCTAAACCATTTAAGGAGAAGGCAACCAAGAATGATTTTTGTTTTATATGTATCATTATGTTTCTAATCCCGTTAGATCACGCGCTACCTATTTTCGTTATTTAAAAAATCCTCGGCTCTTCCCGGGGAAAGAAGCTCCCATAAAGAGGCTACCGTCCACCCTGGCGCAAAAATATTGTTGTAAAAGCCTTTCCCGTTCCTGCCGTAATCCCAGTTGGTGTGTTGAACTACTTCGGGATAGTATCCCGGTTTCGCTACACCGCTGAGGTGCCCCTCGAACGGGAGTAATTGGCGCATCGAGGAGGAAATCACGGCGAGAAAGTCAGAAAAACGAGGCTCGTTATACCTTTCTGACAGCCATTCCAGCACGGAGCCAAACTCGAAGATAAAGACATCGATGTGATTGTTCTCCACCGAGACATTGCCCCAACCGCGTGTTTTCAGGCCAATATCGCCAATCATCTGGCCAGTGGCGAATGGCACGTCCCACAGGTAGTACCACGACAGGGCAAAGTAGGCCGACTTCAGGGAGAGGTCGGCATAGCGTTGCTGCTCTTCTCCTTCGCTCACGAGTGCCAAGTAATACGTGGCCGTGGAAGCGTAGAGGGACGCCTCCTTGTCTTCGCAGTTCGCGTCGAGCGTGGAAGAGAAATAGTCCGCTTGAGAGATAATCTCCTTCTCCAGGTAATCGGCCGTCTTTTTTGCTGCCGCTAGGTAGGATTCCTCCCCGAAGTAGCTGTACGCCATCACGAGGGGGAGCGTGGCGGAAGGCGTGCTTCCCCCGGTGGAATCCACCAGGCTCAGGTCGTCCCTGAATTTCCTGGGAAAGCTACCGTCGCTATTCTGGAGCAATAGGAACTTTTCCAGAACCTGTTCCAGCCTTTCTTCCCACTCGGGATGTTCCCTCCCGTTGCGTTTCTCGTATTGCAGGAAATGGAGCATGGCATAGGCTCCCTCCGATTGCCGGCGGATACTGAACACATCCGTTTCGGTGCCGTTATCGAAGTTGACGAACTCCCTGAAAAAACCGTTGGGTGTAAAGCCGTGCTTGCGATAGCTATCAAAAACGGCATGGCTATTCGTTACCAAGTCAGGACGATCGTGTTGCTCTCCATATTCCAGCGCGTTGAACGCGTTGAGCAGCACGCGCCCCACGAATCCCACTTCCGCTCTCCCGTTAGATTCACAGGTGGCTACCTGCAGCCACTCCCCCGAGTTAAATTTCAGCGGCTTGTCGTCCACGAAACTGCCCGTGAAGTAGCGGGTAATGGTTTCTTTTACAAAGTCATCGCTGAAGTCGCTAGGAACCACTCGCGGGCGATAGGTGTCATAACTGTACTCCCACATCTGCTTGATAAAATCGGAGTAATCCTCGGCATTTCCTTCTTTAACCTGCCACTCCAGTTCGATGGATTCTCCTTTTGCCAGAAACTGGAAAGCCTCTACCGGATCCGCGAGCGTCAGCTTACGGATATATGTTCTGGGTGTCTCCTGATAGGGAAAACCAAAGGAAAGGGTAGCCTCTCCTGCCACGTTTTCAAAGCCCGTGTAACCGATGGATGTTTTTCCCGAGACGATCACTTCACCGGAAGCATGGGTGGCGAGTGCCTCGTGCTCAAAATCGTCGATTCGCGTCACCGAGACATACTCCCCTGTCTCTTCATTAAATATCCCGGTGAGGGGCGTGCTAAGCCTATCTTCCCGCACGGTCCAGCTGTCGGACGTGTGAAACGATGGTGCCTGTTTGGGAGAACGAAGGTTTCTCCGATACCAGAATCCCGGCATGTAAAACTGGCACGCGTCGTGCTGGAATTCAGAATGAATGGTTTGCTTGAAATTGAAATAGACATCCTCCTTGGCGGTGAGGGTGACGCTCACCCTGTCGGCAACTTTTTTATGGATGGTGAGGGGAATATCCTCATCGGCTTCCAACGCGATCGCTCCTCCCCTCGAAGTTTCTGAAAGGGAGTAACTGATCGCGGGATTGCCCGGTTTCTTTAGCGTGATAACGGAGGTGAATGCATGGTCTGTCTCCGGTGGGCTCGTTTTGCAGGATGCGAGGAGAACGAGGCAGATAAAAAGGTGGCTTACAGTTTTTACTACTTTATACATGTTGATATTTCTCGGGATTTATAAAATTATTTTTACGGGAGGCGTGTAAAATTACAATTTTTTTCGGATGGAATCGATGAGGTTGGAGAGGTATCTCCTCATGGGCTGAAAGGCGTCCTCTTCTACCACGTTTTTGTTCTCCTGAAGGTCCAGCTGGTGATCAAAAAGCATCTCGGCATTCACATCGCCGTCCCTGCCCCATTTCGCGTAGCTGTACCGGGAGTTGATGGCGTTGTCCCCGTTGCCCCACTGCACGAAGACCGCCTCTTTGCCCTTGAACCCCTCGTCATGGAACAAGGGCGCGAAGCTGCTGCCTTGCAGTTGCTGTTCGGGCATCGGTATTCCGGCTAATTCACAGAGGGTGGGATAGAGGTCTACCAGCTCAACCATGGCATCGGCCTTACCGGTTCGTTTCCCGGGAACATGCATGATAAGGGGGATTTGGGTGGATCTCCGCATCAGGGTGTGTTTTCCCCAGAACGAGTTCTCTCCCAGGTGCCACCCGTGATCGCCGAAGATAATCACGATGGTGGATTCGTCCAACGAAAGCGCTTTTAGCTCGTCGAGGATCAGCCCGATTTGCGCGTCCACGTAGCTCACGCAAGCGTAGTAGCCGTGCTTGGCTAACCGCTGGAATGCCTCGTCTGATTTATCTTCCGGGACCCCGCCGTAAGAGTTGATTTCGGTAGGGTTACGTACCTGCGCGGGCAGGTTCTCCGAGCGGTAGAAATTGTCGGCAAGCGGGATTTCATCCCGGCTGTAGAGGTCCCAGTATTTCTTTGGCGCGTTAAACGGGAGATGGGGACGCCAGAAGCCGGCCGCGAGAAAAAAAGGTTGCCCTTTTTCTTTCATCCGGCGCAGGTCGGCAATTGTTTTCAGCGCTACTTTCCCATCTTGGTAGGCGGAATCGGGCACTTCGGCGGACTCGTAAAAGGGGCCTCGCATCGTCTTGGGGTGAATAGTACGGGCGGAAACATCGCTCATCCATAATTCCCACTTGTTGTAGACCGCCCAAT